>NZ_JBBGYS010000048.1:0-48714 GCF_037479595.1 Pseudomonas sp. MYb541
CGGTTTACCCCCCAAATCCCTGTCGAATTCCGGCCAGCGTGTTTGACGGGGCGCCTAAGATCAAAAGCCCGATCAAAAGCCAGATCAAGATCACGATCAAGAACGGCTCGCTTCGCATTGTGGTTTGTGCTGGTGTCAGCTACGGCGCCATTCATCCGGGGAGATGCCCAACACCCGGCGGAACACATGGGCCAGGTGCGATGGCGATTCGTAGCCGACGTTGTTGGCGATCTCCAGCACCGACAGGCGTGTATGCCGCAGCAGGGTTTGCGCCCGTTCCAGGCGCAGCCGTTGCACATAGGCCAACACCGTCTCACCGGTGTGCTGCGCAAACAGGCGGGTCAGGTGTCGGCGGGACAGATGGAACACCGCCGCAATGTCATCCAGCCCTGGCGCATGCTCGAGATTGCCTTCCACGTAGGCTTTCACATCGCGCACCAACATGGCGCCATGGCGCTCGGTGGAAGAGCGTTGCAAGCTCGGCTGGCTAAGGGAGATCGCCAGGCATTCGAGCAACAACAGGTGATCGGCCTGGGCCAGTTGGCGGTGGCGATCTACGTAGGGGTCGGGTTGGCTGAAGGCTTTTTTCGCCAGCAGCAAATGGTGCAGCGGCGCGGAGGTTTGCCAGATGCCCAGGGTGGGCACGCGCAGCAGGCGATTGGCGTCACCGGACAGGTCACGCAGGGCGTAGCGCATGTAGTCAGGGTCGACGTAGAACGCCAAGTGGCCCTGGCTGGCCGTGAGTGATGAGGACGAATGGCTGCATTGCGGCGGTACCAGCACGAATTGGCGGTCGATCACCGAGGTGCTGCGCCCGCTGTCTTCGTCCTTGAAGCGCAGCAAGCCGTGCTCGGGCACCATGAGCATGAACTCGTCATGGGCATGGGCCCCGGTTTCATAGGCGCCATTGGAATTGAAGACGCTGTAGATATCACGCATCGCCAGGCACTGCCGGTGGGTATTGGAATGCCGACACTAGCATGTTTGGTGCCAGTGAAAAGCAGCGTCCCTGCTGCAAGCATTGTTAAGCCAACGGCACTCGGCGCGTGGTCAGGGCCATCCGCCCTACCAGGAAGCTCAAGGCCGCGCCCAACAACAGCATGGCCAAGGTGCTCCAGGCCGCACGGGAGAGCTGTTTGGCCGCGACTTCGCCGGCTTCACGGGCTTTCTGCTCGGCCTGTTGCTTCAGTTCATCAACCTTTTGCATGGCCTGCTGATAGGCCTGGGCGTAGTTGTCGACGATCTGGGTAGCTTCTTCCTTGCTCTTGCCGGTGCGGGCCGCAACGATATTGACCAATGCGTCTTTATCCGCTGCATTCAGCGCGGGCTCACCGGAAGCCTTGACGCGTTCGAACCATTGCTTCAGCGCATCGCCAGCCTGGGCAGGGTTGCTGGCTGCGGCGGTCGCCGACTGCTTGCCATCGGCAGCGGCCTGGTCGGTTTTCTGTTCGACGTTGGCCGGGTCCAGTTCAGGCTTGCCACTTTGCTTGAGCAAGGTGTCCAGCTCGCCTTGCAGGCTGTTCCAGTCCAGTTGGATGCCCTGCTCGTTCAACTGCTGCTTGACGCTGTCGCCAATGCCCGGTGCTACCGCAGCAATGCCGCTGCCGGCAGCCGACAGACCTTTACCTACCACATTGCCGGCGGTGCCGACGACACTGGCGGCCAAGCCCGCCAGCAGCCAGGTGGTGAGCAGCGTGGTGAGGGTCCAGGTCAGCACGCCGTGCAGGCCGCCGCGATCAGGGGCCGTGCGGCCGGCCACAAAGGCGCCGAGGCCAACAGCGACCAGGGTCGAGACAAACAGCCAGATCCCGGCGCCCGTGCCGAACCCACTCAAAGGGTTGCCGGCTTGCATGGGGTCGACGGCGCTGGCGCCGATGGCGGTGCCCAACACACTCAGCACCAGGTAACTCACCAGGGCAACTGCACTCCCGGCCAGTACCGCACTCCAGGACACGCGAAACGGCGAACGGTTGGTTTCATAGACAGGGGTCATGATTGATCCTTTTTGCGTTATTGACCGCCTCAGTCTGGCGAGCCAAGTACCGCTCGTCCCCGCGCAAATGCACCGGGATGAATAGTGCATTTGCACCCCACCCCAGGCAATTGGTCTGCACTATCCTGAAGCCCCGGTGTCGTAATTCCACGCGTCTAAAACCCGGAGAAACCATGACCCAGGATGTCCTCGCCAAAGAAACCAACCGCCGCCAACTGCAGCAGATTGTCTCCGGGGTATCCGACGGCATCATCCTCGCGGAAGTCGACCAAACCATCCTCTGGGCCAACGAAGCTGCGCTGAACATGCACGGCATCGATGACGTCGCTGCACTGGGTGCCAATACCCAGGCCTACGCCGAACGATTTGCCCTGCGCTATCGCAACAACCACCCGGTGCTGTTGGAGAACTACCCCCTCGCCCGCGTCGCCGCTGGCGAAGAGTTCAGTGACGTGGTGGTGGAAGTTTCCCCGACCGAGGACGCCGACAGAACCTGGGTCCATCGCCTGCGCAGCCTGGTGATCAGTGACTCCCACGGTGAGCCGGAATTGCTGGTGCTGATCCTCAGCGACGCCACCGAATGGGCCAGCGCCGAACAGCGCTTCGAAAAAACCTTCAACGCCAACCCGGCGCCGGCGGTGATCTGTCGCCTGAGTGACTTGCGTTACATCAAGGTGAACCAGGGCTTTCTGGAGATGACCGGCTACAACCGCGACCAGGTCATCGGTAAATCCGTCTATGAGCTGGACGTGCTGGAACAGGCCGAGCGCAAGGACCTGGCCATCCAGCGCCTGGGCGAAGGTGCGACCATCCCGCAGATGCAGGCCGAGCTGCGCCTGCCTGAGGGCGGCAGCAAACTGGTGATCGTCGCGGGGCAACCGCTGGACATGAACGAAGAGGACTGCATGCTGTTCTCCTTCATGGACCTGGAGCCGCGCCGAAAGGCGGAAATCGCCCTGCGCCAGAGTGAGGAGCGCTTCGCCAAATCGTTCCGCCTGACGCCGGTGCCGACCCTGGTGTGCAGCGCCGCCAACCGCCAGGTGGTGGACATCAACGAAGCCTTCATGAGCATCACCGGCTATATCAGCGAGGAACTGATCGGCAAATCCATCGAAGACATCGACTTTATCGACAGCCCGCAGGCGGCCGCGCAGTTGTTCGCCAACCTGGAAAAAGCCGGCAACCTCGACGGCCAGGACCTCAAGGTGCGCAAGAAAGGCAACGAGGTGATCGACTGCGTGGTCTCCGCCGACACGGTGATCATCCAGGACGTGCCCTGCTATCTGCTGGTGATGATGAACATCACCGAACGCAAACGCTCGGAGCTGGAACTGGTGGCGGCCATCGAGGAAGTGATGCAGGACGCCTCCTGGTTCAGCCAGACCCTCATCGAAAAACTGGCCAACGCCAAGAGCGTCAACAGTCCCAGCCAACCCAATATCGCCTTCACCGACCTCACCGCCCGAGAGCGAGATGTGCTGGGGCTGATCTGCGAAGGCCTGGCTGACAAGGAGATCGCTTCGCGCTTGAAACTGGCGCCCAACACGGTGCGTAACCATGTGGCAACGGTGTATTCCAAACTGGGTGTGCACAGCCGCAGCGCAGCGATCGTCTGGGCCCGTGAACGCGGGCTGTTTGCCGGTGAATTGCGCCTCAAGAATAGGCCGTGAAAGTACAAATGCACTAGTGCACTTAGTGCGAATTCGCCTTATTGCAGCGGGCAGCACGCCATAACCTTCAAGCATCGAACTTATGCCTGAAGGAACCCGCATGTTTACCCTCTCTCAACTGCGAAATTGCATCGAAGAAGGCCTGTCGCCGCTGACGTGTGAATTCACCCTGTGCCGGGACGCGTCCCTGACCCTCAAGGTCTACGACGCCGAGACCGGCCGTGTGGACCTGGTGGTGACCGGGATCAGCACCAATCGACTGCAGACCCCGCAAGAAGTCGAAAAGATGGTGGAAGAATTGCGCTACGAACTGCAGAGCAACACCATGGGCAAGCTCACGCTGGATGACTTGCCTTCAACGACGCACCAATGAAATAAAATATCCCGCCCGCGACGATGAACGCCCCCAGCATGTAGAACATGTAGTAGGCCGGCAGGCTGGCCAGTACCAGCCCACACAACACCGGCCCCAACGCGGCACCCAGGTTGGACAGGTTCTGCGCCCCGTAGTACATGCCGCGCAGGTGGTCCGGGGCGATGCGGTCGATAAACATGTACTCGGCCGGAAACACGATGATCTCCCCCACCGTGAACACCGCCATCGCCAGCACCCACCACAACACGCTGGTGGACAGCGCGAACCCGACGACTCCCAGCAGAAACATGCCCAGCCCCGCGATCAGCCATTGGCCCAGGTAGCGGTGCGAAATACGCCGCCCGATCACGTACTGCAGGGCAATCACCAGCACCGCGTTGGTGCTCAGCACGGCGCTGACCACGGTGTAGGTGTATTCGGCCGTGGTGGTGGTCACCAGGTATTGCGACAGCCACGCGGTGAACTGGCCGAAGACCACCGCACTGAGCACGCCGCCGAGGGTGAAGCAGACCAAACGGTGATCCCGTAAGAGCACCCGGCCGACGGCGAGGAATGGCACCGGCTTTTGCGTGGCATCCACGGTGGTCAGGGTACGGTCGCCCCAGCGCCAATACAGCAGGAAAAAAACCAACCCCAACAGCGCCGAGAGGATGAACGGCAAGCTGATATCCAACTGGGCAATCATCGCCCCGAAAAAAGGCCCCACGGCATAACCGACATTGGTCAGGGTGTACTTGATGGAAAACACTTCGCTGCGCGCCTCTTCGGGCAACAGGCTGGCAAAGCCGGCTTTGACGGCGATATCGATCACCGCGTACGCGAGGTTGATCAGGATCAGGCAGGCATAGAACACCCAGAAATGCTGCACCAGCACCGTGCCGATAAAGCCCAGTACAAACAGCGCACTCAGCCCCAGTAACAGCCGGTAGCTGTTGATGCGGTCGACAAGGAAACCGCCATACACGCTGAGCAATGAGCCGACGATCAGCGAGCTGCCGATGACCAGGCCAACCTGGGTGATGTCGAAGGCAAAGCGGTGGGTAAGGTAAATCACCAGGTAGGGAAAGGTGATGGCCTTGGCCAGCGTCAGCATGAGCGTGGCCGAGAGCAGCAGGTTTACGGTGCGGGGGTAGTTTCTTATTGTGGCAAGCATCCTGCTCTCGATCGTTGAAGGTAACGCGGCATCTATGGCCGGTTACCTTAACCCAGGGCAGGCACTGCAGACACGGTCATTTCTTGACGGGGGTGATCTCGAGAATGGTGCCGTTGGTGGTCTTGAGCAGCACGAATTTATCGCCTACCCGCGTCCATTGGCTGTCTTCCTCAGGCTGCTTGAGGCCGCGATTTTTCCAGTCGCTGACGGCCGATTCCTTGCGCATCAGCATGTCCGGCGCACGATCACCCTCTTTCAGGTCGCGGGTGTTGATGCTCGAAGGTTGCACGGTTTCCTGGGGGGTGTCACCGGCCTGCACGATAAAGCTGGCGGTGGACAAGCTTGTGGCGACCAGCAGGCTGGCAATCAGGGATTTGGCTTTCATGGGTGCTCCTTCAATGAATGATGCGTACCCAGGTTCGGACCGCTGCGATGCGTGATCATTCCATCGGGCCTCTCACTGCCCCAATGGGTTGGGGCCGCTTCATGGCCCAGCGGGAACAAGCCCCCTCGCCACAGCAATGGCTAATCAACTGCCAAGGGTGTGCCTTGATGGAACACCATCTGCCACTGCCCTTCTTCTGCCCGCCATACCGAGCTGCGCAACGAGGTCCCGACTCCGCTCCGGTGGCAGCGATAGGTTACCAACGCTACATGCTCGCTCAGCATTTTCACCACGAACTCGGTCATGCTGCGCGCAGAAAACACCTCATCCTGCAGCCCGTCGATGACCTCGGCCTTGCTGCCCCACACATGGCCGCTGGCGCCGAACTCAACAAAATCATCGGCCAGCAATCGTTCCAATTGCCTTGTATCCGAACGGGTCGTGCTTTGCTGTAGTGCCTGTTCCAGCCCGAACAAGTGCGCGTGTAAATCCATGCTCATTGCCCCCATGAAACAAATCATGTAATTTTTCATGAAATTTATCGAAATAAATTTCATGACCCCACAAGAAGAACTCGCCACCCTCGCCGCACTCATTCACGACCTGCGCAAGCACAAGAAGCTCACCCTCGCGCAGTTGGCGAAAAAAATCGAGCGTTCGGTGGGTTTCCTGTCCCAGGTCGAGCGCGGTTTGTCACGCCCAACCGTGGCGGATTTGACCGCCATCAGCCACGCCCTCGACGTACCCACCACCTATTTCTACAGCCAGCCCAAAGCCAAGGCCGTGGACTGGATCACCCGCCCCAACGAGCGGCGCACGGTGTATTACGCCAATGGCATCACCGACATCCTCGTCTCACCGAGCATGAATGGCGCCTTTTCGATGCTCGACAGCCTGTTGGCCCCCGGTGCCAACAGCGGCGAACAAACCATGAGTGACCGCGCCGAACAAGCCGGTTTTGTGCTGGAAGGCGAGTTGACCCTGTGGGTCGAGGGTGAGGCCGACTCGGTCACCCTCGGCCCAGGCGACAGCTTTCACCTGGCCAGCTTCGCCCATTGCCGCTACGCCAACCTGACCGACCTGCCCGCCCGCGTGTTGTGGGTTTACAACTAGGAGTTGCACCCGTGAAAAGCCATGCCTCCACGTTACTGGCCGAAGTACGGACCTTTCGCCAGAACCATCCCGATGTGCGCTACGTCGACCTGATCGCCCTGGACATTCCCGGGCACTTCTACGGCAAGCGCTACCCCATCGAGATGCTGGAAAAAGTCGCCGCCGGCAGCCCGCTGAAGCTACCGCAGAACGCCGTGCTGCTGGGGGTTCAGGGCGGTCTGTTCAAGATTGGTGATTACTGCTTCAACGACGGCGACCCGGATGCCAACCGCCGCCTGGTGCCAGGCACGCTCAAGCCAGTGAGCTGGGAGTCGCAGCCCCTCGGCCAGATGCTGATCACCTCGGACGGCACCGAAGCGCCCATCGAATTCGAACCCCGAGAAGTGCTGGCCAAGGTGCTCGAGCGCCTCCAGCACAAGGGCATCCACCCGGTGGTGGCGTTTGAACTGGAGTTCTACCTGTTCGACAAAAAGCTCGACAACGGCCTGCCGCAATTCGCCCGTGACCCACTGAGCGATGACCCCGACGACCAGCCCAACTTGCATATCGAACGGCTGTCGCGCTTCGGCGATGTGCTAGACGACATGGCGCAAACTGCCAAGGACCAGGGCATCGACATCACGGTGATCACTGCCGAGATCGGCCCCGGCCAGTTCGAGATCAACTTCGGCCACCTCGACGATGGCATGCGCGCCGCCGACTGGGCCGCCCTGTTCTGCCGCAGCACCCGTGGCGTGGCGCTCAAGCACGGTTACCGCGCCAGCTTCATGGCCAAGCCGTACCTGCAATACCCCGGCAGCGGCATGCATGTGCATGTCAGCCTGTATGACGGCGCTGGCAATAACCTGCTGGCGGCGCACCAGCAGCAACCGCTGCGGCACGCTGTGGCCGGCTGCCTGGAATTGTTGCCCCATTGCATGCCGATCTTCTCGCCCAACCACAACGCCTTTCGCCGCCTGGGCGGTACGGTCAACGCCGCCACCCGTGCCAGCTGGGGCTTTGAAGACCGTGACGCGTGCGTTCGCATTCCCGAGTCCGACCCACGCAACCTGCGCATCGAGCACCGGCTGGCCAGTGCCGATGCCAACCCGTACCTGGTGCTGGCGGCGATCCTCGTCGGCCTGGAGCACGGCCTGGAAGCCAAGCGCGAACCTATCGCCCCGCTGAACGAAGATCGCAGCAGTGGCACCGACTTCCCACTGGAAATGCTCGACGCGGTACGTGCCATGCAGCACCAACCGGTATTGCGCGATAAGCTGGGCGCCGAATTTGTCGACGTGTACTGCGAAAACAAACGCCAGGATCACTTGGCCTTCCAACAAGAGATCAACGCGCGGGAATACCGCTGGTTTCTCTAACCGCCACTTTCTCTAACCGCCACCGGAATCACCGATGACCGACCAAAGCGCCCCGGCCCTCAAGGAAATCTTCAACGTCGAACGCCTGCAACACATCGCCGATGAAATGACAGCGGTGTACCCGGCGTTCGACGCCAAGGGCTTCCTCAAGCACGCCAAGGCCGGGTTGGCCGAGTTGTCGGTGATGCAGCGCATGGCGCGGGTCAGCGAAAGCCTGCACACGGTGATCCCGCTGGATTATCCGCAGACCCTCAAGCTGCTGCAGGCCCTGGCACCGCGCCTGAACAACGCGTTTGTCAGCCTGTTCCTGCCGCATTTCGTGGCAAGTTACGGGTTGCACGACTTCAAGCGCTCCATGGCTGCTCTTAAATACTTCACCACCTTTGGTTCCGCCGAATTCGCCATCCGCCACTTTCTGCTGCACGACTTCCCGCGCACGCTGGCGGTGATGCAAGCCTGGTCGCTGGATGACAACGAACACGTGCGCCGCCTGGCCAGCGAAGGTTCACGTCCACGCCTGCCTTGGTCATTCCGGCTGGCCGAAGTGCAGGCCAACCCCGAGCTGTGCGCATCGATCCTCGACAACCTCAAGGCCGATAACAGCCTCTACGTACGCAAGTCCGTGGCCAACCACCTCAACGACATCACCAAGGACCACCCGGACTGGGTGCTCAGTCTGATCGAAGGCTGGAACCTGGATAACCCGCACACCGCGTGGATCGCCCGCCACGCCCTGCGCAGCCTGATCAAGCAAGGCAACACCCGCGCGCTGACGATCATGGGTGCGGGTGCCAAGGCCGAGGTGAAGATCCACCACCTACAGGTCACGCCGGCGGTGATCAACCTGGGCGACCGCATCAACCTGTCGTTCAGCCTGGAGTCCACCGCCACTACCCCACAGAAACTGGTGGTGGACTACGCCATCGACTACGTAAAAAGCGCCGGCCACAGTGCCGCAAAGGTGTTCAAGCTCAAGGCGTTTACCCTCGGCGCTGGCGAACTTCACAGCATCCGACGTGAGCAACATATCCGCGAGTTGACCACGCGTAAGCATTACCCCGGCAAGCATGTCGTCCATGTGCTGATCAACGGCGAGAGGCTTGCCAGCGCCGACTTCGAACTGCGAAACGACTGACACAAATCAAAGAAAAGGCTCTAGAACGGGCCTTTCAGCCACATAAATTGTCGAACAATCCTGGCTTTCTCAGTTGCGATCCATTATCATCCAGCGCCTTCTCGCTACCCACCGGGTAGCTGTTTCAATGTGTCACCCGAGGCGCCCATGTACCGTTTTTCGTTTCACCGCCCCCTGATTGCCATCAGCCTGGGGCTTGTTGCTCCTGGCGTGTTTGCCGCGCTGCAACCCCTGGCCGAAGCACCACTGGCCAGCGACACCGAGCTGCACTGCCACTTCAACCGCGACGCCAGTACCGACTGCACCACCACCTACCGCTATACGATCCTCAAGCCGAGCGGCCGCGAAATGCTCTCGCGCATCGACTTTGATTATTCCGAAGGCGACACCTTTGAAGTGATCAGCGCGCAGTCCACCCAGCCAGGCGCCAAGCCAGTGGCGCTGGATGCGACGCAGATCGACACCCGCACCGCGCCCAATCCGGACCAGGGCTTCAGCCGCAACAAACAGACCTCGCTGGCCTTCCCCAACCTGCGCGTCGGCACGCAGATTCGCTACACCGTGCGCGAGCACCACGCCGCCAAACCCTTGATGACCCAGTTTCACTACGTACTCAAATTCGGCGCCAGCCCGGCGCGGCGCGACCGGTTCAAGGCGCGTTTTACTGCCGAGCGCCCCATCCAGTGGCGCAGCGAACTGTTCGAGGGTTTCAGCGTAACGCCGTCGCAGAATGGCAAGACCCTGGACGTGGTGCAAAAGGCTCCGACCTACCTCAACTACATCAACGAAGCCTCCAACGCCGCGTTGCTGCGCATCCCACGGATCGAGATGGGCAGCGCCCTGGAGCGCCAGGCGTACTTCGGGGCGTTCGCGCAGCGCTACAACCAGATCCTCGGTGCCAACCTGCCGCCACAAGCTGCTGCCGCCGTGGTTGCCGTGCGCGGTTTGGCGCCGGCCGAACAGATCGCGGCATTGATGCAGCACATCAACGATCACTATCGCTACCTGGGTGATTGGCGGGCGACAGAGCGCGGCTACGTGCCCTTCAACCTCGCTGAAATCGAACAACACGGTTATGGCGACTGCAAGGACCTGGCAATCCTGCTGACCGCCTTGCTCAAGGCCAGTGGCATCAAGGCCGAGACCGCCTGGGTCAGCCGGGGCGATGTGGTCGAGTCGCTACTGATCCCCGGCACCCAGGCGCCGAACCACGCCATCGTGCGCGCCGAAGTGGACGGCCAGGTGTGGTGGCTCGACCCGACCAACCCGGTGTTCGCCCCCGGCCAGGTCATGCCCGATATCCAGGACCGCTGGGTGCTGGTCAACGACGCCCAGGGTCAGGTGCGCGAGGAACATATCCCGCTGGAACGCCCCGAAACCACCCTGCGCCTGGACAAACAGGTGCACTACGACAAACAAGGCAACGGCGCGACCCAGGCCACGATCACCTTCAGTCGCCTGCCGCTGATGCAACTGAGCGTCGCCGACCGCCAGCAAGGCAGCACCGCCACCGACCAGGACATCTGCGCCAACTTCGGCAACGAGATCAGCGACTGCCAGATCACCCGCCCGGCCACCGGCTTTGTGGTGCATGACGGCTATACCGTCACGGCCAAAATGAATGATCAGCGTGCACTGGAAAAGCTGGCGAATGACTACGTATATAGCGATGAATCGCTCAAGAGTCGTTGGGATGGTTTTATCAACTACCGCCGCCAAGGGCAGCAGGCCGAGCTTGATCTGGGCAACCCGCAAACCCATGACTACAGCATCACCCTGAGCGGCGGGCGGATGGAAAAAACCATCCCGGGTTGCCAGGTGCGTTCGCCGTGGTATGACTTGGACCTGCAGGGTTCGCAGGAGAATGGCGGGCTGCGTTATCACTATCGCCTGAGCCAGAAGGTGCGTTGGTTGAGCCGTGATGAGATTGTCAGCAAGGCGTTCGGGAAAATGATTGAGGATGCACGGGCTTGCGCGGAGCAGGTGCATCAGGTGGTGAAACTCTAACCCCTCTGTTGGGCAGGCCTGGCATCAGGCCTCGCCCAACAACAACCCCTGCTCCCGCGCGCACAACTCCACCACGTAATCCCACAACACCCGCAGCCGCACCGACTTGTGCAACTCCCGGCGCGAACTGATCCAGTAGCTGCGCTGGATTCCCTCACCCGGCAGCAATGGCACCAAGTCCGGATCGCCCGACGCCATGAAGCACGGCAGCACCGCAATCCCCAACCCGGAGCGCGCGGCTTGGTGCTGGGCAATCACGCTAGTGCTGTGGAACACCACCTTGGGGTTGCGGCAGAAGCTGCTGAGGAATTTGAGTTCCTGGCTGAACAGCAAGTCGTCCACGTAATCGATCCACGCGTGCGCGGCGAGGTCTTCGCGCTTTTCGATCGGTGGGTTGCGGTCCAGATAGGCACGGCTGGCGTAGAGGGCCAGGCGGTAGTCGGTGAGTTTGCGGGTGACCAGTTGATCGACGCTGGGGCGTTCGAGGTGGATGCTGATCTCCGCTTCGCGGTTGAGAATGCTGACAAAGCGTGGCACCGCCACCAATTCTACTTCCAGTCCGGGGTAGCGATCAAATAGCCCACCCATGCGACTGGCCAGGAACATCACGCCCAAGCCTTCGGCCACGCCGAGGCGGATCTTGCCCAAGGGCGCGGCGGAGTGGGTCAGTTCGTCTTCGGCCAACAGCGCGACGTTTTCCATGGCTTCGGCGTGCTTGAGCAGCGCTTCGCCGGCCGGCGTCAGTTCGTAGCCCTGGGCATGCTGCACGAACAGCGCGGTGCCGAGGCTTTTCTCGATCGCCTCGATATGCCGGGCCACGGTGGCATGCGTGGTTTTCAGACGTTGCGCGGCGGTGAGCAAGCGGCCGCTGCGCTGCAGCTCCAGAAAATACCGCAGGTCGTTCCAGTCGAACATGACGCCTTACTCCCTTGGGCATGATTACTGACTAAAGCCTTGCTCATTACCTGTCGTGAGCGAGCTTGCTCGCGCTGGGGTGCGCAGCAGCCCCTTGTCGCCACGACTACGCTGTATCTGACGACCGCGTTTGCCTGGGTGGGGCCGCTTCGCAGCCCAACGCGAGCAAGCTCGCTCACTACAGGAAATTATGTGCAATCGGTTTTTGCGTGGCGTTGTTTAAAAACGCACAGCAGCTGGGTAAAAACTAACATTTTTAAGACGAAAACTAACAACTAGGATGGAGCCAATAAGAAAAACAAGCGAGGCCTCAGATGCCCATTGCAACTGCTGAATACGATTACATCGTCGTAGGCGCCGGCCCCGCGGGCTGCCTACTGGCCAATCGACTGTCCGCCAACCCTGCCCACCGCGTGCTGCTGCTTGAAGCCGGCGGCCGTGACAACTACCCCTGGATCCACATTCCCGTCGGCTACCTGTTCTGCATCGGCAACCCACGCACCGACTGGTGTTTCAAGACCGAAGCCCAGGAAGGCCTGCAAGGCCGTGCGCTGAGTTACCCACGGGGCAAGGTGCTGGGCGGTTGCTCCTCCATCAACGGCATGATCTACATGCGCGGCCAGGCTCAGGATTACGACGGCTGGGCCGCAGAAGGCAACGCGGGCTGGGCCTGGAAAGACGTGCTGCCGCTGTTCAAGCAGAGTGAAAACCACTTTGCCGGTGGCTCGGAGTTCCATAGCGATGGCGGTGAATGGCGCGTCGAACAGCAACGCCTGCACTGGCCGATCCTCGATGCCTTCCGTGATGCGGCCGCGCAAAGTGGTATTGCCAACATCAATGACTTCAACCAGGGCGACAATGAAGGCTGCGGCTACTTCCAGGTCAACCAGAAGGCCGGCGTGCGCTGGAATGCGGCCAAGGCGTTCCTCAAGCCGGTCCGTCAACGCCCCAACCTGACAGTATTGACCGAAGTGGAGGTCGACCGCGTACTGCTGGAAAACGGCCGCGCCTCCCAGGTAATCGGACGCCAGCAGGGCCAGCAACTGAGTTGGAAGGCACGCAAGGAGATCGTCCTGTGCGCCGGCTCCGTGGGGTCGCCAGGCATCTTGCAGCGTTCGGGAATCGGTCCATCCAGTGTGCTCAACCCCTTGGGCATCGACGTACTGCACGAACTGCCGGGCGTTGGTGGCAACTTGCAGGACCACCTGCAACTGCGGCTGATCTACAAACTGGAAAACGCCCGCACCCTCAACCAGATCGCCGGCACGCTATGGGGCAAGATGGGCATGGGCCTGCGCTACCTGTATGACCGCAGCGGCCCATTGTCGATGGCGCCCAGCCAGCTCGGCGCATTTGCCCGCTCGGGTCCGGAACAGACCTCGGCCAACCTCGAATACCACGTGCAGCCGCTGTCACTTGAGCGTTTCGGCGAACCGCTGCACGCATTCCCGGCGTTTACCGCATCGGTCTGCGACTTGCGCCCGCAAAGTCGCGGACGCATCGACATTCGCTCGGCCAACCCGGCGGATGCACCGCTGATCCGCCCCAATTACCTCAGCCATCCGGAAGATTTGCGGGTGGCCGCTGATGCGATCCGCCTGACACGCCGTATCGTCGCCGCCCCGGCGCTGAGCCAGTTCAAGCCAGTGGAATACCTGCCAGGCGATTCGCTGCAAACCGAAGACGAATTGCATGAAGCCGCCGCGCGTATCGGTACTACTATCTTTCATCCGGTTGGCACATGCCGCATGGGCAGCGATAAAGACGCGGTGGTGGATGCGCAACTGCGGGTGCATGGCGTGCCTGGCTTGCGCATTGCCGATGCGTCGGTCATGCCGCGCATCACGTCCGGCAACACCTGTTCACCTACGCTGATGATCGCGGAGAAGGCCGTGCAGCTGATCCTTTCGCCGAATACAAGGAGTCTCGCCCCGGAGAAAGAACTGGTTCATGCAATCTGAATAGCGGCGCCAGACCTGGCGCCGACAGTGGAACAACAATAAATAATCACTGTGAGGGCTACCCGATGTCAGAACATGCTCAACCCCTGGGTTCGGCGGTCAACACCGTCATCACCCGCAACGACTCAAAGAAGGTCATCTTCGCCTCGTCCCTGGGGACGGTGTTCGAATGGTATGACTTCTTCCTCTACGGCGCCCTCGCGGCGGTGATCAGCAAGCAGTTCTTTGCTGGGGTCAACGACACCACGGCGTTCATCTTTGCCTTGATGGCCTTTGCCGCCGGCTTTGTGGTGCGACCGTTCGGCGCGCTGGTGTTTGGCCGCTTGGGCGACATGATCGGGCGCAAATACACCTTCCTCGTCACTATCATCTTGATGGGCGTGGCGACTTTCTGTGTCGGGCTGTTGCCGACCTACGCCAGCATCGGCATTGCGGCACCGATCATCCTGATCGTGCTGCGCATGCTGCAAGGCCTGGCGCTGGGCGGTGAATACGGCGGCGCAGCGACCTACGTGGCGGAACATGCGCCAGCCGGCAAACGCGGCTTCCACACCAGTTGGATTCAATCCACCGCGACCCTCGGCCTGCTGCTGTCACTGCTGGTGGTGCTGGCCTGCCGTTACTTCACCGGTGACCAGTTCGAAGTGTGGGGCTGGCGCATTCCGTTCCTGTTCTCCATCGTGCTGCTGGGTATTTCCACCTGGATTCGCATGAGCCTGCATGAGTCGCCGGCGTTCCTGAAAATGAAAGAGGAAGGCAAGTCCAGCAAGTCGCCGATCCGCGACTCGTTTGGTAAATGGGAAAACCTCAAGATCGTGCTGATCGCCCTGTTCAGCATCAACGGCGGCCAGGCGGTGACCTTCTACGCGGCGCAGTTCTATGTGCTGTTCTTCCTCACCCAGTTCCTGAAAATGGACCCGGCCCTGGCCAACATGCTGCTGATCATCAGCGTGGTGATCGGCGCGCCGTTCTTTATCTTCTTCGGCTGGCTGTCAGACAAGGTGGGCCGCAAGCCGGTGCTGATGCTCGGCCTGCTGCTGGCGACCGCGCTGTACTTCCCGATCTTCAAGAGCCTGGCGCACTACACCAACCCGGCGATGGACCAGGCCAGTCACCAGGCCCCGATCACCGTGTTGGCCGACCCGGCGACCTGCACCTTCCAGTTCGATCCGGTGGGCAAGGCCAAATTCGACAGCCCGTGCGACAAGGTCAAGACCTTCCTGGTCAAGCAGGGCCTGCCCTACAGCAGCGCCGCCGCACCGGCCGGCAGCCCGGTGCAGGTGAGCGTAGGTGACGTACGCATCGACGGGTTTGACGAAAAAGCCCTGCGTGGCGCCGTGACCCTGGCCGGTTATCCGTCATCGGCAGATGTGGCCCAGGTCAACAAGACCATGGTGGTGGTGCTGATCGTGGCGCTGATCCTGATTGCCGCCATGTGCTACGGCCCCCTGGCTGCGTTGATGGTGGAGTTGTTTCCGACCCGCATCCGCTACACCTCGATGTCCCTGCCCTACCACATCGGTAACGGATGGTTTGGCGGGTTCCTGCCGACCGTGTCGTTCGCGCTGGTGGTGTACACCGGCGATATCTTCTACGGCCTGTGGTATCCGGTGGTGGTGACCGGGGTGAGCCTGATCGTGGGGCTGTTCTGCCTCAAAGAAACGCGGCATGTGGATATTGATAACAACTGACTGAAGGCGCCCCTTTCCCTTGCCGGACGGGGGCGCACACAAATTGCTGTATATCCATACAGATAATAGTTGATCAAATCCCTTCTTTTGCCCATTCTGCTCTTCATTCAATGGCGTAACGAACGGGCTGAGCATGCGGCTGTACCTCTGTGAAAAACCTTCCCAGGCCAAGGATATTGCGGCCGTACTCGGCGCCAGTCGCAGAGGCGATGGCTGCTGGCTGGGCAATGGCGTCACGGTTACCTGGTGCATCGGCCACCTGCTGGAAACCGCGCCGCCCGACGCTTACGACGAAAAGTACAAACGCTGGGTGCTGGCCGACCTGCCCATCGTCCCGGAAAAATGGAAGATGCGCGTCAAGCCCAAGACCGCCAGCCAGTTCAAGGCGGTCAAGCGTTTGCTGGGAGAGGCTCAAGAACTGGTGATCGCCACCGACGCCGATCGCGAAGGCGAGATGATCGCCCGCGAGCTGGTGGAACATTGCCGCTATCGCGGGCCGATCCAGCGACTGTGGCTGTCGGCGCTGGACGACGCCTCCATCCGAAAGGCCCTGGCAACCCTCAAGCCCGGCGCCGAGACCTTCAGCCTGTACCACTCGGCCCTGGGCCGTTCCCGCGCCGACTGGCTTATCGGCATGAACATGAGTCGCCTGTTTACCTTGTTGGGGCGCCAATCCGGTTACCAAGGCGTGTTGCCCGTGGGACGGGTGCAAACGCCGACCTTGCGCCTGGTGGTGGACCGCGACCGCAGCATTGCCGATTTTGTGCCGGTGGCGTACTGGGCCATCGATGTCGACCTGCGCCACGAACGCATGACGTTCACCGCCCAGTGGCGTGCGGCCGAGGATGCCTGTGATGACCAGGGCCGGTGCCTCAACCCGCAACTGGCACGAGACGCTGCCGACGCCATGGGCAACGCCGCCACCGCAAGGCTGGTAAAACTGCGCACCGAACGCATGCGTGAAGTCGCGCCCCTGCCATTCGATCTCGGCACCCTGCAAGAAATCTGTTCCAAGAAGCTCGGCCTTGGTGCCCAAGAAACCCTGGATATCGCCCAGTCGCTGTATGAAACCCATAAAGTCATCACCTACCCTCGCAGTGATTGCGGCTACCTGCCTCTGAGCCAGCACAGCGACGCGCCGAAGATTCTTGCTGCCATCGCGCGCGCCGATACTGCGGTGAACGAATTGATGCCGCATATCGACCCGCAGCGTCGCTCGCGGGCGTGGAATGACGCCAAGGTCAGTGCCCACCACGGCATCATCCCGACCGGCGCCGGCAAGGATGTGGGGCAACTCACCGGCAAGCACCGTGCGGTCTACACCTTGATTCGTGCACGCTACCTGGCGCAGTTCCTGCCCAACCATGAATACGACCGCACCCAGGCGGATTTCGACTGCGCGGGGCAAGCGTTGCGCGCGGTGGGCAAAGTGGTGATCGACCCGGGCTGGAAACGCGCCCTGCCCGAAGCCTTGGCGCCAGCCAAAGGGCGTGAAGCGCCAGCCCCACAAGCGTTGCCGGCATTGGTACAGGGCCAGGACTATGCCGTGGCCAAGGTCAACCTCAAGGACCTGTGGACCCAACCACCCAAGCCCTTTACCGAAGGCGACCTGATCAAGGCGATGAAAAACGTCGCCAAGCTGGTGGAAGACCCGCTGCTCAAGCAAAAGCTCAAGGACACCACCGGCATCGGCACCGAAGCCACCCGCGCCGGCATCATCCAGGGCCTGTTGGACCGTGGCTACCTGGTGAAGAACGGTAAGGCGCTGTCGGCCACCCCGGCAGCGTTCAGCCTGATCGACGCCGTGCCCCGCGCTATCGCAGACCCCGGCACCACGGCGATCTGGGAGCAGGCGCTGGATATGGTGCAAAGCGGTGAAATGAGCCTGGAGGAATTCGTGGCCAAACAGGCGGCCTGGATGAGCAAGCAAGTGGCACGCTGCAATGGCATGCGCATGACCATCACCGGCCCCGCCAGCCCGGCGGGCCGAGGCGCCGCGCCGTGGAAAAAGAAACGCAAGAGCGCGCCACGCAAGACTGCAGCCAGCCCTAAACGGACGAAAAAGCCGACTACTGCGGGGTAAATCGCGAAAAAAACCGGCGAATGACGTTTTTCGACGGGTTTAACGCCGCTTTGGACCTTGCCGCCGCGCGGGCCGTCTAGGATTCTGTAAGGGGAGCCTGACTAATTAACAAAAACCGGAGTGGCCGCCATGAAAACCGTTGCAGAAGTGCTCAAAGCCAAGGACAAGAAAAACCAGGAAGTCCATGTCATCAAACACGACCACACCGTGTTTGAAGCACTGGTCAGGATGTCCGAGAAAAACGTCGGGGCCTTGCCGGTCGTCCAGGATGACGTGGTGGTAGGCATCATCAGCGAACGTGATTACGCCCGCAAAATCATGCTCAAGGGGCTGTCGTCGGTCACCACAAAGGTGCATGAGGTGATGAGCTCGCCGGTGATCACCGTCGACACCCATAAAAAGGTCGATGAGTGCATGAACATCATGACCGACAGTCACCTGCGCCACCTGCCGGTGGTCGAAGACGGCAAACTGTTGGGCCTGCTCTCCATCGGTGACTTGGTAAAAGAAGCCATTGCCGACCAGGCTGACCTGATCAAACAGCTGGAGCAGTACATCCGCGGCGAATAGGGGAACCCATGCTCGACACGCTGGAACATCAAGAGGACCACCTCGACACCCTGTACCGGGCCATGGCAGACCGGCGTTTTCTGGTGTTGACCGGTGCCGGGATCAGCACGTCGTCGGGCATTCCCGATTACCGCGACAGCGAAGGCGTGCGTCGGGGCAAGGCGCCAATGATGTACCAGGAGTTCCTCGCCACCCCGCAAGCGCGGCGCCGTTATTGGGCGCGGGCGATGCTGGGGTGGCCGAGGGTACGCATCGCGCAACCGAACCAGGCGCACCTGGCGCTGGCGACGTTGCAGCAACGTGGCCGTATCAGCGGGCTGATCACGCAAAACGTCGACACCCTGCATGACCAGGCCGGCAGCCATGATGTGATCGAACTGCACGGCAGCCTGCACCGGGTGCTGTGCCTGGACTGCCAGCTGCGCAGCGAGCGCGGTGTGATCCAGCGGCAGATGGAGATCGACAACCCCTACCTGGCGCAGGTGCATGCGGTGCAGGCACCGGATGGCGATACCTTGCTCGATCCCGCGTTTGAAGAACATTTTCAGGTTCCCCGCTGCCCCCATTGCAATGGCGAGCGCTTGAAGCCCGACGTAGTGTTTTTTGGCGAGAACGTAGCGCCGGCGACAGCCGCCAGGGCAATGAATGCGGTAGAGCATGCCGAGGGATTGCTGGTGGTGGGCTCATCGCTGATGGCTTATTCGGCGTTTCGTCTGTGCAAAGCCATGGTCGAACAGGGCAAGCCCGTGATTGCCATTAACCTAGGCAAGACCCGCGGGGATGAGCTTTTGCAAGTGAAGATCGAGGCGTCGTGCGAGCGACTGTTGCCG
Organism: Pseudomonas sp. MYb541; assembly: GCF_037479595.1. Lineage (NCBI taxonomy): Bacteria > Pseudomonadati > Pseudomonadota > Gammaproteobacteria > Pseudomonadales > Pseudomonadaceae > Pseudomonas > Pseudomonas sp. MYb541. The sequence continues at coordinate 19,241 of NZ_JBBGYS010000048.1, forward strand.
CTGTTGACCGATCGTTTGCAATAACCCATTCACCACGGATTAAAACCGTTATCGCCGGCAAGCCGGCTCCTACAGTGTTTTGTGTTGAATTCACCCGCTCGGTTCTACGACTCCCCCCTCCATAAAATGACGCCCAAGTCACGTTTTCCCGCATTCTCCCGTCCCCACGGCGATTTATGTAGTGATCAAAAATAATCACTACATAACCGTTGACGTAACCTTTTTGTCCTTGCATTATCGAGACGTCTCCCGGATCGGGAGCGTTGGCAACAAGCGTTTTGAACAAGCTCGTCTGACCGCCGAGCTGTTTTTTCCGGATGTGCACTGCCCACAAGGCGGATTGATGAAGCTGACCGGCCCATGGGGCTCGGTACAAGGCGCTCAAATGCGGCTTGTCTTCGTTATGAAAGCATTGCGTAGCAGTTCATCAGCAAGACTACATGCATCAGGTTCAAGACCCTGCCCGTATTCGGCAGACAGTCGCTGACGCCCGGTTTTCGCAACCGGAGACAACTAAAGATGTTTTAACGAACCAACTGATAGATCGCCAACTGGTCAAGGGGCTTACACATGAATCTGAACAACCAACCAACTATCGATGAATTGGCTGAGATGTTCGCAGCGCAGAAAGACACACTCGACGACCATATCCTGTGGATTGGCAAATCGGGCGAAGTCCAAATCGACTGCCTGGCGCCCCACACCGAAGAAGCCGAGTTCGACCGCAATAACCGTGAATTGGCGGCGCGCCTGAAGATGTACCGTCGCGGCCAGGGTTATGTCGGCAAGAAAGCGGCGGCCGATCGCAACTTTATCGAGCAGGTCTTCCACACACTTAATACCGAATGGCAGAACCTCAAAGGCCAATCGCACGTTAAAGTGATTGATAAATACTGCTGATAACACAGCATTAAATATTTAAGCCCGCTTATTCATTCAAGCGGGCTTTTTAATGCCTGAGTTATAACAATGCCGGAAACCGCCCTTTTGCCGCTTCATCCCGGAAAATATCAAACAATACTTGCGCCGCTGCCGAGAGTTCATGCCCTGGCTTGGTCAGCACACCAATGGGCCGTTCGATCACCGGATCGCTCAAGGTAATGCAATGGGCGCCCGCCTCCTCCATTTGCCGTGCGCACAACGCCGGCACCGCGCTGACGCCCAAACCACTCGCGACCATCTTGCCCACTGTCGCCAGTTGATGGCTTTCCAGGGCGACCGGCAACTTCATCTGTAAAGCGCCCAAGTGTTCTTCCAGCATCACCCGTACTGTCGACGGTCGTTGCAACGTGATAAACGGCTGCTCCAGCAAGGTTATCCAATCGATTTCGGCGCAGGCAGCCAAGGGCGAATCACCCGGCACCACGGCGATGAAGCGATCGAGGTACAACGGCGTAAACGCCAGTGATGAGCCTTCAGCAGGCTCAAACGCCACGCCCAGCTCCACCTGCCGGTCGCGCACCATCTCCAGCACTTGCTCATTGATCAAGTCATGCACGGTCACATTCACCTGCGGGTAACGCGCGCGGAATATCTTCAGGATCGGTGGCAGCAAATTGCCCGCAAACGATGGCATCGCCGCGACCGTGACTCGGCCGCGTTGCAGGGTGAACCGTTGGCGCAGTTCGTCTTCGGCGTTGTCCCAGTCGGCAATCAGCCGGCGCGCCAGGGGCAGCAGGGACTCGCCCTCAGGCGTCAGGGCAACGTTGCGTGTATTGCGGCTGAACAGGCGCCCGCCCAGGCCTTCTTCCAGCCCCTTGATGGTCAGGCTCAGCGCCGATTGGGAAAGGTGCAGGCGCTCGCAGGCGGCGGCGAAACTCAGGCTCTGGGCCACGGCGAGAAACGCGCGCATTTGTTTAACTGTCATGACGCTACTCCAAACGGCCAGGCGACTATGCTGTTTTTTAAATCAATCAACCTTAAAAAACAACTTAACAAATCAATCAGCCGGAGCAACACTCGACTCATTGGCTGGCCCACAAACAATAAAAGAGGTGCATATGGCAGGTTTCGATAAACGCGTGGCGTCCTACGAGGAAGCACTGGCAGGCCTGGAAGACGGCATGACCGTACTCTCCGGCGGTTTTGGCCTGTGCGGCATTCCGGAAAACCTCATCGCCGAGATCAAGCGCAAAGGCACCCGCGACCTGACCGTGGTTTCCAACAACTGTGGCGTCGACGGTTTCGGCCTGGGCGTGTTGCTGGAAGAGAAACAGATCAGCAAGGTAATCGCTTCCTACGTCGGTGAAAACGCCCTGTTCGAGAAGCAATTGCTTAGCGGCGAAATCGAAGTGGTGCTGACCCCTCAAGGCACCCTGGCCGAAAAAATGCGCGCTGGCGGCGCCGGCATCCCTGCGTTCTTCACCGCGACCGGCGTCGGCACCCCGGTGGCCGAAGGCAAGGAAACCCGCGAATTCAACGGTCGTCCGTACCTGATGGAAGAATCCATCACCGGCGACTTCGCCATCGTCAAAGGCTGGAAAGCCGACCACTTCGGCAACGTCATCTATCGCCACACCGCCCAGAACTTCAACCCGTTGGCCGCCACCGCCGGCAAGATCACCGTGGTCGAAGTGGAAGAAATCGTCGAACCGGGCGAGCTGGACCCGGCGCAGATCCACACCCCTGGCATCTACGTCGACCGGATCATCTGCGGCACGTTCGAGAAGCGCATCGAACAGCGCACCGTGCGCAAATAATCCGCCCCCAGCCCGAACAATAAGGACACATAAAAATGGCTCTTACCCGCGAACAAATGGCTCAACGCGTCGCCCGCGAAATGCAGGACGGCTTCTACGTCAACCTCGGCATCGGCATTCCGACCCTGGTGGCCAACTACATCCCCGAAGGCATGGAAGTGATGCTGCAATCGGAAAACGGCCTGCTGGGCATGGGTCCTTTTCCTACCGAAGAAACCATTGATGCCGACATGATCAACGCCGGCAAACAGACAGTCACCGCGCGCATCGGCGCGTCGATCTTCTCCTCCGCCGAGTCCTTCGCGATGATCCGTGGCGGCCACGTCGACCTCACCGTGCTTGGCGCGTTTGAGGTGGACGTACAAGGCAACATCGCCTCATGGATGATCCCCGGCAAGCTGGTCAAAGGCATGGGCGGCGCCATGGACCTGGTGGCCGGTGCGGAAAACATCATCGTGATCATGACCCACGCGTCCAAGGATGGTGAGTCCAAGTTGCTCAGCCAGTGCAGCCTGCCGCTGACCGGCGCCAACTGCATCAAGCGTGTATTGACCGACCTGGCCTACCTGGAAATCGAAAATGGCGCTTTTGTCCTCAAGGAACGCGCACCTGGCGTCAGCGTTGAGGAGATTGTGAGCAAGACCGCCGGTAAACTGATCGTCCCGGACCACGTTCCAGAAATGCACTTCCAGTGAGGACAGATTCCATGCAAGACGTCGTGATTGTTGCTGCCACCCGCACCGCCGTGGGCAGCTTCCAGGGTTCGCTGGCGAACATTCCGGCACCGGAACTGGGCGCTGCCGTAATCCGTCGCCTGTTGGAACAGACTGGCCTCGACCCGGCCCAAGTGGATGAAGTGATCCTCGGCCAGGTACTCACCGCAGGCAGCGGCCAGAACCCGGCGCGCCAGGCCTCGATCCTCGCCGGCCTGCCCCACGCGGTGCCCAGCCTGACCTTGAACAAGGTCTGCGGCTCCGGCCTCAAGGCTCTGCACCTGGGCGCCCAGGCCATCCGTTGCGGTGACGCCGAGGTGATCATCGCCGGCGGCATGGAAAACATGAGCCTGGCTCCGTACGTACTGCCCGCCGCACGCACCGGTTTGCGCATGGGCCACGCGAAGATGATCGACAGCATGATCACCGACGGTTTGTGGGATGCGTTCAACGACTACCACATGGGCATCACCGCCGAGAACCTGGTGGACAAGTACGGCATCAGCCGTGAAGCCCAGGACGCGTTCGCTGCGGCGTCTCAGCAAAAAGCCGCTGCTGCTATTGAAGCAGGCCGCTTTGTCGATGAGATCACCCCGATCCTGATTCCCCAGCGTAAAGGCGATCCTGTGGCCTTCGCCGTGGATGAACAGCCTCGCGCCGGCACCACTGCCGAGTCCCTGGCCAAACTGAAACCGGCGTTCAAGAAAGACGGCAGCGTCACCGCCGGCAACGCCTCCAGCCTCAACGACGGTGCCGCCGCCGTGCTGCTGATGAGCGCCGACAAGGCCAAGGCCCTCGGCCTGCCGGTACTGGCGCGTATTGCCAGCTACGCCAACGCGGGCGTCGACCCAGCCATCATGGGCATCGGCCCGGTCTCGGCCACCCTCCGCTGCCTGGACAAAGCCGGCTGGAGCCTGGGCGACCTGGACCTGATCGAAGCCAACGAAGCCTTCGCCGCGCAATCCCTGGCGGTGGGCAAAGAGCTGGAGTGGGATGCAGAGAAGGTCAACGTCAACGGCGGCGCCATCGCCATTGGCCACCCGATCGGCGCGTCAGGCTGCCGCGTGCTGGTGACGCTGCTGCATGAAATGATCAAACGCGATGCCAAGAAAGGTTTGGCAACGCTGTGCATCGGTGGCGGCCAAGGTGTCGCGCTGGCGCTCGAACGCAACTGATTCAAAGAGCAACACGGAAAAGGCCTGGTTCCACGAAAACCAGGCCTTTTCTTAATGCGTTCTATCTGAAAAACGCAGTTCAAATGTGGGAGCGGGCTTGCTCGCGAAAGCGGTGAGTCAACCATGAATCTGGTGACTGACACACTGCGTTCGCGAGCAAGCCCGCTCCCACATTTGATCTTTATTGCCTGTCGGATTGGGGCACCGCAAACACCGCATTCGCCCGCGCCACCACCTTCTCCCCCACCTGCAAGCTCACTGTGGCAAACGCCATCTGCCGCCCCCGCTTGTGATGCTCCAACCGCACCACAATCCACTCCCCGACCTGCACCGCCCCCAGGTAATCCAAGGTCATGCTCGCAGTAATCAACGGCAGCGGCGGCTCGCTGGAAAACGCCATGGCATACCCCATGCCGATATCCGCAAGGGTCGCTAGCACCCCGCCATGCACGGTGCCGCGTCCGTTGGCGTGGCGATTGTCGGCACGCAGGCCGACCTCCAGTTGCAGGCCCTCCCCTCGGCAATAGGCCGGACCGAGCAGATCCAGCAATGGACTGCTGCGGGGCAATGAAACAAAACCTTCAGGTACGGCGTGAGTGATCATGGCGGATTCTTCCCTGGAGTGAAGGTTGAGATGTACGCCTGGCCGCAAGCAGCGGCCATTACCATCTACCGCGCAAATCCCCCGCGATGCTTTGCGTTAATCCACCAGACCCGCTTTAATCGCCGCATCAACTCCCTCAAGGAACTGCAATGCGCCATCCGGACGGCAAATCCCTCGCACTTCGCGCCCCTCTTTTGACACTGCTGGCCGGCTTGGCCCTGGTTGGCTGCTCGCCCAGTGACCACTCGCGCGCGCGGGTGATCAACGGCGAACAAAGCCGTGCCGGCGCGCAATTGGCCTACGAACACGAACTGAGTCTGGCCCTGCCCGGCGCCTTGCTTTCACCGCGCATGCAGGCCACTCGCGAAGCCTGCGAAACCGCGCGTTTTGGCGCCTGCAATATCCTCGGCATCACCGAAAACGACAGCGGCGGCCAGATCATCCTGCGCATCGCGCCGACCGGCGTGGAGCCGATGGTCACGATGGCCGCTGAAGGTGGCAAACTCGGCCAGCGCATCACCACCGCCGAAGACCTGGCCGATGCCGTTGCCGATGTGCGCCGTCGCCAAGACCGTCTGCAAGCCCAGCAGCAACGCCTCGACGAACTGGCCAAACGCAAGGACATCACCGTCAGTGACCTGATTGCCTTAAGCAAGGAACAGGCGGGCATTGAAAACGAGCTGCAGGAACTGGCACAGGTTGCCGCCGGCCAGCAACGCCGCCTCGATACCAACCGTGTGACCCTGAATTTCCGCTCCTCCGATGGTGCAAACCAGCAGTCGAGGTTCAGCCGCATGTTCAGCAGCTTGGGCGACAACCTGGTGGACGGCACTGCCGACGCCCTGGAGCGGTCGGCCTATATACTGCCGTTCGTGATCCTGGCGTTTCCGGTGGTGTGGTTGTGGGTATGGCTGTGGCGCCGCTTCGTCAAACGCCGCACCTGATCAGCGCTTCATGCACCGCTGATAACGTTCATCCACCCGCTTGGCGAACCAGGCGGTAGTGAGATTGCGGGTGATTTTGGGGCTCTTGAGCACGATGCCCGGCAGGATCGCCCGCGGCATCGGCTTGCCCGCCGCCTTGTCGGCCAGGGCAAACACGCGCTTGTAGAGCGTGGTGTCTTCAAAGTCCAGTTGCTCGCCTTGCTCCAACTGGCTGCGGATGCTGGGGTTGCGCATGTCCAGCTTCGCGCCCAATGACCGCACCGCCAGCTCGGTAGTGCCCGGCAGCAGTGAACCGTAGCGAATCAGATCTCCATCCAAGGCCAGGTCGGTGCCCGAGGCACGGCTGACGGCAGCCTGGAACGCGGCATTGCGGCTGGCGTACCAGCCGGCATTGAAGTCGGCAAACCGGTACAACGGCTGGTCATAGTTAACCGGATAACCGAGCAAATGCGCGATGCCGAAGTACATGCCGCCCCGCCGGGTGAACACTTCGCGGCGAATGCTGCCGTCCACCGTGTAGGGATAACCTCGCGCTTGTTTCTGCGCAAAGTCGATACTCACCTGCATCGGCCCTGCGGTATGCACCGGGTTGAAGCCACCAAACAGGGTCTTGCCCAGGGGCACCATGCTGATGAAGTCATCGAAGATGCCACTCAGGTCTTTCTCCGTGCGTGCAGCGCCCATGCGATCGGCGTAAGTCTTGCCGGTGGGCGAACGCAGTTGCAGTGCGCTGCGGACCACAAACGCCGGCACATGGACTTTTCCGGCGCGCCGCAGGATTTCATCCTGGGCGATCTTGCCCATGTTCGGCACGGGTGGGTCCACTTGGTAAGTGGACTCCTGCTCGGTCACCGCCAGCACCGCGCAGATGTTTTCCGTGCTGGGGTAGATTTTCTGGGTATCGAAGGCGGTGTAGATGTCCTGGGCCCACCCCTTGCGGTCAGGCACCTGGGCCGGTAGCAACCGCACGATCTGCGCCTTCACCTCGGCTTCGCTGCGCTCCGGCTGTTGCGGGTTGCGTGTGGTGGAGCATCCGGCCAGTACCAGTAGAGTGGTAAGGCATAGGATCAGGCGGCTTGGGTACATGGAGCTTCCTTGGGTGGCGGCGGGCCGGGGCATTGCAGATATCGACCGGTAAGTCTAACCAGGGTTCGCCCACCTTGCGTGCTCGCCAGTGACCCGCAAAATGTGACAGGATCGGTCATCGACCATTCGTACACGGAGTTTGAATGCCATGCTCAGCCTGAACTTCCTGATTACCTGCCTGATTGTCGTATTGATTCCCGGCACCGGCGTGATATTCACGGTGTCCACCGGCCTCACCGCCGGCAAGCGCGCCAGTGTATTCGCAGCGTTGGGATGTACCGCCGGGATCATCCCGCATTTGCTGGCGTCTGTTCTCGGCCTGTCCGCCCTGCTTCACACCAGCGCATTGGCATTCGACATGCTCAAGTACGCAGGCGTCGCCTACCTGCTGTACGTAGCGTATGCCACCTGGCGCGATCGTTCGGCCTTTGCGGTCAGCGAAACACCGACGCTCTCCAGCGCATGGAGCCTGATGTTGCGCGGCTTGTTGATGAACATTCTCAACCCGAAGCTGACCATTTTCTTCCTGGCCTTCCTGCCCCAATTCGTCTCACCAGGCAGCACGGCACCCGCCCTGCAGATGTTGGTGCTGAGCGCTGTATTCATGGCGATGACGTTTGCGGTGTTCGTGGCCTATGGCCTGCTGGCCAATGTATTTCGCCGCGCGGTGATCGAATCACCACGGGTACAGAACTGGCTGCGCCGCAGCTTTGCAACAGCTTTTGCGGGCCTGGGGTTGAACCTGGCGTTTGCGCAACGCTGACACCACACAACACTGTAGGAGCTGGCTTGCCAGCGCCTACAGTGGAGATAGGTTTAGATCCCGGCCAACGCCAAATCCATCGCAAAGTAGGTGAAGATCAAGTCCGCCCCCGCGCGCTTGATCGAGCCCAATGTCTCGCGCACCACACGGTCCTCATCAATCGCACCCGCCTGGGCACCGAATTTGATCATCGCGTATTCGCCGCTGACCTGGTACGCCGCCACCGGCAGGCGCGAGGCTTCGCGGATGTCGCGGATGATGTCGAGGTAGGCACCGGCAGGCTTGACCATCAGCGCATCCGCGCCTTCCTGTTCGTCCAGCAACGATTCGCGCACCGCTTCGCGGCGGTTCATCGGGTTCATCTGGTAGCTTTTACGGTCGCCCTTGAGCGCGCTGCCGCCGGCTTCGCGGAACGGGCCGTAGAGGGCCGAGGCGAATTTGGTCGAGTACGCCATGATCGGGATATGGGTGAAGCCGGCATCATCCAGGGCGCGGCGAATCGCTTGAACCTGGCCGTCCATCGCCGCCGAGGGTGCGATGACATCGGCACCCGCTCGGGCAGCGGCCACGGCTTGCTTGCCGAGGTTGACCAGGGTCGCGTCGTTGTCGACATGGGCACCGTGCATTACGCCACAGTGGCCATGATCGGTGTATTCGCAGAAGCAGGTGTCGGACATCACGATCATTTCCGGCACGGCGTCCTTGATGATCGAGGACATGCGCGAGACCAGGCCACGTTCCTTCCAAGTGTCGCTGCCGCTGGCGTCCAAGTGGTGGGACACGCCAAAAGTCATCACCGACTTGATGCCGGCGCGGGCATAGCGCTCGATCTCGCCGGCCAGTTTCTTCTCAGGGATACGCAACACACCGGGCATGCTGGTGATGGGCACGAAATCGTCGATTTCTTCTTCGACGAAGATCGGCAGCACCAGATCGTTCAGGGTGAATTCGCTTTCCTGGAACAAACCACGCAGCTCCGGGGAGCGGCGCAGGCGGCGTGGGCGGGCTTGGGGGAACTGGCTGGTCATGGCTTTCCTATCAGAAGGCAGAAATCTTTGGGGCAGAAGGCAGAAATCTTTGGGGCGAAAGCTTATGCCCCTTGGCCCCGGCAGCACAAACGCCGAGGGGCCAATAGTGTATTGCGCCGCCCGTAACAATGCATTGATCTAGAGCTGCAATCGCCCTTCGATACACACCGCAACAGCGCCACCGACCCAGATTTCATCGCCCTCACGCTCAACACGAATCCGCCCTGCCCGTCCGATGGCCGTGCCCTGGCTAACCACATAGCACTCAGGCGCCAGGCCTTCGGCCAGCAGCCATTGGGCGACGCCAGCGTTCAGGCTGCCGGTGGCCGGGTCCTCTTGGGCGCCGTCGCCTGCGATGAAGGCGCGGACTTCAAACTGTGCGTCCACATCATCCTGCGTGGGATCGCAAGGGGCGATCACGCCCACCGCCAAACCCAGCAGTTGCGAATAGTCCGGTTGTAGAGCCAGCACTTGATTGCGATCCGACAGCATCACCGCCAGCCAGCCCGCGCCGTTGTCGACCCATTGGCTGCGCACAATGGCTTCAGGCGCCAAACTCAGCGCCAGACGCACGCGCTCGATCAACAAGGCCTCCACCGGCCCGGAGCGCAATAACGGCGGCGCGATAAATGCCAGCTCATCGCCCTGGCGACGGATACGCACCAGGCCGATTTCGCACTCCTGGATGATCTCCTCGCCTTGCGCAATCCCGCCGGCCTGCAGCCACGCGTGGCAACTGCCCAGCGTCGGGTGCCCGGCGAACGGCAGCTCCGTCAAGGTGGTAAAGATTCGCACCCGGTAGTCGGCCCTGGGATCACGCGGCGTCAGCAAAAACGTGGTTTCGCTGAGGTTGGTCCAGTTGGCGAAGTCCGCCATCTGCTGGTCCGTCAGGCTGTCAGCACCGAACACCACCGCCAGCGGGTTGCCTTTAAGCGGCACGCTGCTGAAGACGTCCAGTTGCTTGAAATCAAAAGTCGGCATGCTTCAACTCGGAATATTAAGGCCACGGATCACTGCCGGCCGGGCGACGAAACCGTCCAGCGCGCGCAGCACATTAGGGAAGTCGGCGATGCCCACCAGGTCACCGGACTCGTAGAAGCCGATCAGGTTGCGGATCCACGGGAAGGTCGCGATGTCGGCGATGCTGTACTCGTCGCCCATGATCCACGTGCGGCCCAGCAGGCGTTTCTCCAGCACGTCGAGCAAGCGCCGGGATTCGGCGGCGTAACGGTCGCGGGGACGCTTGTCTTCGTAGGCCTTGCCGGCGAATTTATTGAAGAACCCCAACTGGCCAAACATCGGCCCGATGCCGCCCATCTGGAACATCAGCCATTGGATCGTTTCATAGCGGGTGGCCGGATCTTCGGAGAGCAACTGGCTGGTTTTCTCCGCCAGATAGATCAGGATCGCGCCGGACTCGAACAGCGCCAGTGGCGAACCGCCAGGGCCATTGGGGTCGATGATCGCGGGGATCTTGTTGTTGGGATTCAGGGACAGGAACTCGGGCGACAACTGGTCCTGTGTCTCGAAGCTGACTTTGTGGGCTTCATAGGGCAGCCCCAGCTCTTCGAGCATGATCGAGACTTTTACCCCATTGGGCGTCGGCAGCGAGTAGAGCTGCAAGCGCTCGGGGTGCTGCGCGGGCCATTTGCTGTTGATCGGGAAAGCGGCGAGTGGGTTCATCGTAAGTCCCTGTTCAGAAAGTCCCCATCATAGCTATCACTACGGGGCCCTGCATGGGTCATCAATACGCAACAACCGCTGGCTATTATCCCGCATGGGCGAACCAATAGGCCCGAGGGCACTCTTAAGTGCACTCAAACGGTGAATGGAGGCAACACGTTTTATTGACAGGGAACACCGCAGGACGCTGGATGCGTCACTGGGCCGGGCTTGTCCGCCTTAATCCGATGCACTGAAGACTCGACACTAATGATCATCAAGCCTCTGTGCCTTGCGCTACGCCTGAAACGATATTCATACATCATGTTGCCGCTGCTGCTCGTAGGCGGTGCTATCGGCCTGACCCTGGAGTCGCGCATCAGCAGCGCCGAGCCGGTGGACGGCGTACAAACCCTGGTGTTCCTGCGCCATGGCGAAAAACCCGCCGGCGGCTTGGGCCAGCTCAACTGCCAGGGCCTCAACCGAGCGATGAACCTGGCCACCCTGCTCCCGGAAAAATTCGGCAAGGCCAACTTCGTGTTCGCCGCCAACCCGACACGGAATGTGGAGGAAGGCGAACTGGACAATTCCTACAGCTACATTCGCCCATTGATGACCATCACCCCCAGCGCCATCAAATTGGGCCTGCCGGTGAACATCAAATTTTCGGCGAACGATACCCACGACCTCGCTGACGAGTTGGTGGAGGACAAGTACCACAACTCCATCATCTACACCGCCTGGTCCCACGGCTATCTGCCGGAGCTGATCAACAGGGTGGCGAGCGAAGCGTCGGGCGAAAAGCACACCATCACCGATGACTGGTCCGGCAGCGACTACGACACGCTCTACGTGCTGACCCTGACCTGGCATAACGGCAAGGCCTCGCTGCTGAGCCGCAACTACAAGCAAGGCTTGAACGACGGCGACAAAAGCTGCCCCGAACCGACGCAGGTGAGTGCCGATAGCTGACAGCGTATGATGCACCGCTATCGACTCACCTGCGGATCATCACCATGCCTGACCTCACGTCCTCCCAACCCAATCGGGGCTGGTCCTTCTGGTGGAAACCTGCGCTGTTCCTGCTGGTTGCCTGCGTCGGCCTTTACTATGTGAAGTGGTCGCCCTACTACCTCAAGGCTTTCGTTGCCGCCGACAACCACAGCATCGGCACCTCTATCCTCAACGATCAACAAAGCGCGCCTTTGGCAGCGGCACTGGCCTACGCCCAGGTGTATTTCCTGGCGATCTGGAAAGCCGCCGTGCTGGCGGTGATCCTCGGCTCGCTCCTGCAAGTGCTGATTCCGCGGGATTGGCTGCTGCGCCTGTTTGGACGTGCCGGGCTTGCCTCGACGTTGCGCGGCGGGCTGTTCGCGTTGCCGGGCATGATGTGCAGCTGCTGCGCGGCACCGGTCGCGGCGGGCATGCGCCGCCAGCGGGTATCGGTGGGCGCGGCGTTGGCGTTCTGGATCGCCAACCCGGTACTGAATCCGGCGACCCTGGTGTTCATGGGCTTTGTGCTGGGCTGGGGTTTCACCGCACTCAGGCTGGTGGCGGGCATTGTGCTTGTCGTCGGAGTGTCGCTGGTGGCACAGCGTATTGCCGGTCCGGAGCAGGTACCGGAAGCGGCGCTGGATGCGGTGGCCGAAGCCAGCGTTGGCGAGTCGCAGCCGTTCTTGAGTCGTTGGCTGCGCACTTTGTGGCAGCTGTTCTGGAGCACGATTCCGATCTACATCCTGGCGGTATTGATACTGGGTGCGGCGCGGGTCTGGCTGTTTCCCCATGTGGACGGCGCCATGACCAACAGCCTGGTGTGGCTGGTGCCGCTGGCGATTGTCGGCACGTTGTTCGTGATTCCCACCGCCGCAGAGATCCCTATCGTACAAACCATGATGGCCCTGGGCATGGGCACTGGCCCAGCGGTGGCGCTGCTGATGACCTTACCCAGCGTAAGCCTGCCGTCACTGCTGATGCTGCGCAAGGATTTCGATACGCGGGTGCTGGTGACGGTGGCCGGGCTGACAATCCTGGTGGGGGTGGCCTGCGGCTTGATCGGCGCCGCTATCCTTTAGCCTGGGCGCGCTCGCGCAGATACGCCACCACGGCGCCCTGCTCGCCGGCAAACTCGATACGTGCGCCTTTGCTTTCACGTTGGAAGGCGTACATCGGGTCGTAATATTCCCGCAAAAGCCCTTCAATCCAGGCCCGGTGCAGGTCTACGGCACCGCTGCGGGCCTGTTCTACCAGGGCGTCCTGCAGGATCGCCTGCAACCGCTGGTAACGCTCACCGCCCAGGCGCTTGTGGATATTGGCCAGGCTCTGGGTCAGGCGCTCGGCGAACAACGCCTGGCCGCGCTCGCCAAACACCTCGACGAATTCCGCACACAAGTCCACGACGTAAGCTTGCAGGATCCGCTCGACCCGGCCTGCCACGCTGTCTTCCAACCACACCATCGGGAACGACTGCATACCCTTGTGCAACGGCAGTGGCAACGCGCAACTGCCGATCATGCGGCTTTCATCCTCGACCACAAACTGCTCGATACCGGCGGCGCGTTTCTTCAGCAGGTCCACCGCCAGGCGGTTTTCGAAATCGATGTTGGACGGCTGCGCCGTGGCGCGCTTGCCGAAGCTGGAACCACGATGGTTGGCGTGGCCTTCCAGGTCCAGGGCATTGCGCAATTGACCGAGCACCTCGGTCTTGCCGGTGCCGGTCATGCCGCCCAGCAACACAAAATCACACTGGACCGCAGCCTGCTCAACGGTCTCCAGCAAAAAGCTGCGCATGGCCTTATAGCCGCCGCCCACACGCGGGTACTCGATACCCGCCTCGGTCTTCAGCCACTGCTGCACGATCTGCGAACGCAGCCCTCCTCGGAAACAGTAGAGGTAGCCATCGGGGTTGGCCTGGGCGAAACGCGCCCAGTGTTCGATGCGCTCGGCCTTGATTGCGCCGGACACCAGTTCATGTCCGAGCACGATGGCCGCCTGCTGGCCTTGCTGTTTGTAGCAGGTGCCGACCCGCTGGCGCTCGTCATCGGTCATCAGCGGTAGATTGACTACACCTGGAAAGGCGCCTTTGACGAACTCGACCGGCGCGCGGGTATCCATCATCGGCCGGTCGTTGAGAAAGATGTCGCGGTAGTCAGTGATATCAGTCGCCATCAAATCACCTCAACCGCGTGGGTCTGTCGCTCGACCAGTTCGCCGATAGGTTTCAGGACCAGGCCCAGTTCAGCCACCACAGTGTGGAATTCGGCGTCGCCCTCGGGCGTGACGGCGATCAACAGGCCGCCGCTGGTCTGCGGGTCGCACAGCACACGCTTGTGCAGCTCCTGAAGACGTCCGAGTTTGCTTGAATAGCTGTCGAAGTTGCGCAACGTACCGCCGGGCATGCAGCCCTGATCCAGATAATCTTCGATGCCGGCTAAGCGAGGGACATTGTTGTACTCGATGCGCGCCGTCAGGCCGCTGCCATCGGCCATTTCCACCAAGTGGCCCAACAGCCCGAAACCGGTGACATCGGTCATCGCCGTCACCCCCGCCAACTTGCCGAAACGACTGCCGGGCTTGTTCAGAGTGCACATCCAATCCCGGGCCAGGCCGATATCTGCTTCGCGCAATTTGCCCTTCTTCTCGGCGGTGGTGAGGATGCCGATGCCCAGAGGTTTGGTCAGGTACAGCCGGCAGCCGGCGCTCGCCGTGTCGTTGCGCTTCATATGGCGCTTTTGCACGAGGCCGGTCACTGCCAGCCCGAAGATGGGCTCCGGTGCATCGATCGAGTGGCCGCCCGCCAGGGGAATACCGGCTTCGTCGCACACGGAACGGCCGCCACGGATCACCTCGCGGGCAATCTCCGGCGCCAGCACATTCACCGGCCAACCCAGAATGGCGATGGCCATCAACGGATCGCCGCCCATGGCGTAGATGTCACTGATGGCGTTGGTGGCGGCAATCCGGCCGAAATCGAAGGGGTCATCGACAATCGGCATGAAAAAGTCGGTGGTGGAGACCACGCCGCGCTCATCGTCAATGGCGTACACCGCCGCATCATCGCGTGAAGCATTGCCCACCCACAGCTTGGGGTCGAGGTGCTGTGCGCCGCTTCCGGCAAGGATCACCTCCAATACCTGGGGCGATATCTTGCAGCCACACCCCGCGCCGTGACTGTACTGGGTAAGACGAATCGGCTCGTTCATGTAGGACCTCACGCTATCAAGTGCGCGAATTCTAACAGACAGCAAAAGGCCGGCTGGACTCTTGTGAGCACAGCCGGCCTTTTGGTTTCAGCCGTTATTGCCGGGCAGCAAGCAAACGCTTGTGACGGTTACGACGGGCAATGTTCAAACATTCGATCGCCGCCGAGAACGCCATGGCCGCATATACGTAGCCTTTAGGCACATGGGCGCCGAAGCCTTCGGCGATCAACGTCATGCCGATCATGATCAGGAAGCCCAGGGCCAACATCACCACGGTCGGGTTGTCGTTGATGAACTTGGCCAGCGGTTCGGCCGCCACCAGCATCACGATCACCGAAGTCACTACGGCAATGATCATGATCGGCAAGTGCTCAGTCATGCCCACAGCGGTGATGATGCTGTCGATGGAGAACACCAGGTCAAGCAACAGGATCTGGCCGATGGCCGCGGCAAAACCGATGGCCACGACGTTGCCGGCGCTGGTTTCCTTCTCTTCCGGCTCCGGGTCCATGCTGTGATGGATCTCGGTGGTTGCCTTCCACACCAGGAACAGACCACCGGCGATCAGGATCATGTCCTTCCACGAAAACGCCTGGCCAAACACTTCGAATACCGGTGCGGTCAACTGCACGATGAACGCGATGGTGCTCAGCAGGCCCAGACGCAACACCAACGCCATGCTGATACCGATGCGTCGTGCCTTGGCCCGATGCTGCTCCGGCAGCTTATTGGTGAGGATCGAAATGAAGATCAGGTTATCGATGCCCAGCACGATCTCCATGACGATCAAGGTCGCCAGGGCAACCCAGGCGGTGGGGCTGGCGGCCAGTTGTAAAAGGTAATCCATAGGTCAGTCCTGACGTTCTTCGTAGATATAAAGTGCGGGAGATTAGGCTTCTTTGCTGTTCGATTCGCTTTCTTTGTCTTCCTGATCATCCTTCTTCTGCGGGTTGATCAGGCCGTTTGTCGCTTCACTCAATGCCTGCTCGGCCGCCTTGTGGGTGTCATCGATGGCTTGCTTGGCCGATTCGGTGGCCTTGCCCAGCACCTGCTGCGCGCTTTTCTCGACCTGATCGCAGCCGCTGATCACTACCAATGTAAGCGCAAGCAACGATGCCGCGCCCAGGGAATTGAGTTTCATGATGTCTTCCTCGTTAGAACCATTGGGTCCAAATAGTGGCCCCGCGATAGCGAGGCATTCTATGCAGGTGAACAGTTCAGGAAAATTCGTATTTTTCTCGAGTATACTTCGGTTTTTACGAAGTGATGGTCGTCATGCTCAATTACCGACAACTGCACTACTTCTGGGTGGTGGCCAAGACTGGCAGCATCGTGCGTGCGTGTGAGCAGCTTAATCTCACGCCCCAGACCATCAGCGGGCAGATCAGCCTGTTGGAGCAAACCTTTGGCATAGCGCTGTTTCAGCGCGTAGGCCGTCAGTTGGAGTTGACTGAAGCCGGGCGCCAGGCCCTGCCCTTCGCCGAGCAGATGTTCCAGACCGGCAATGAATTGGAGGCCATGCTGCGCGCGCAGCCCGATGAACAGCAGATTCTGTTCCGTGTCGGCGTGGCGGATGTGGTGCCCAAATCCATCGTTTACCGACTGATCGCACCGACCATGGAGTTGAGCGAGCCGATCCGCATCACGTGCCGCGAAGATAAGCTCGAACGCCTGCTGGCCGACCTGGCCATCCAGCGCCTGGACCTGGTGATTTCTGACAGCCCCATGCCCACGCACCTGGACATCAGGGGCTACAGCCAGAAGTTGGGAGAATGCGGTATCAGCTTTTTCGCCACCCAAGCGCTGGCCGACGCATACGGCGGGGATTTCCCGCAGTGCCTGCACGGCGCGCCGCTACTGATCCCAGGGGCGGAAACCGTGGTCCGCAGCCGTTTGCAGCGCTGGTTTGCCGAACAGCAGATCCAGCCGAAGATCATCGGTGAGTTTGATGACAGCGCCTTGATGCAGGCCTTCGGCCAATCCGGCAGCGGGATTTTTATCGCCCCCAGCGTGATTGCCGATGAGGTGGTGCGCCAGTACGGCGTGGCGCTGATTGGCCAGACTGTGGCGGTGACCGAGTCGTTCTACGCGATCTCGGTGGAACGCAAGGTCAAGCACCCCGGCATCGTGGCGATTACCGAAGGCGCTCGACGGGAGTTGTTTACCACCCTGCCCTGATGGTTCAAGCCTGGGAGGCGACCGGTTGCTTGGCAGTCATCAACCACAACGCCAGCAGGATCGACACCAGGATAAACCCGGAAGCAGCAAAGCCCAGGCTGCCCAGGCCGAGGGTGTCGATCACATGGCCACCTACCAGGGCGCCCAGGCCGATGCCCAGGTTGGCCCCGGCGATGTTCAGCGACGCGGCAAATGCCGGCGCATGGGGCGCGGCTTTCATCAAGCGCACATGGCTGACCAGAAACATCGCCGCCTGGGTCACGCCCCACACAGCCATCGCCGCCGCCAGACCAATGGTGGAATGGATCGCCGGTACCAACGCCACCATGCCCGCAATCATGAAGCCGCAGAACACCATCGACGCGATCAACGGGTGGCGATCCACCGCACGCCCGCCCAACGAATTGCCAATCAGCCCGACCGCACCGAAGCCCATCAGGCACCAGCCCACCAACGTACCGTCGAAACCGGCCAGTCGCTCGAGAATATCCGCCAAATAGGTGTACGCCGTGAACATGCCGCTGAACACCAGGATCGACAGCAGGATATGGCCCTGCATCAGCGGGTTACGCAGGATCTTGAATTGCGAGCGCAGCGTCACTTCATCGTTCTTCGGCTGGGTCACCGGCAGGTAGATAAACAGCAACAAGGCCTTGGCCAATGCCACCACCGCAAGGATGGCAAACGCGCTGCGCCAGCCGAACATATCGGAAATCAGCGTGCCCACCGGAATGCCGAACACCGTGGCGCAGACGATGCCGAAGCCGATCTTCTCAATAGCGCGCCCGGCGAATTCGGGGCCGACGATGTCCACCGCCGTTTCGCTGGCCAACGCCCAGAACACCGGCAAACCCAGTGCCGGGATCAGCCGCGCCACCGCCATCACCCAGATATTCGGTGCCAGCGCCGCCACGGTATTGGCCACGCCGAACAGGATCAAAATGCTGATAAACAGCCGCTTGCGTGGGAAACGCGCGCAGTAGGCCGTCAGAAACGGCCCAAAGGCCGCCACGGTAAACGCAAACAAGGTCACCAGCAGCCCGGCCTGGGACACACTCACATTCAGGTCCCGGGCGATGGAGGGCAGCAGGCCGACGATGACGAATTCCGTGGTCAGCACGGTAAAGCCGGCGGCCGACAGCAGCAGGATGGGAAACAACATGAAAACTCCAGAAACGACGACATCAACGACAGCCCGAAGGGCGCGCTGAAGGATAGGAAAGATGAGAGGACGGAATCTTAACAGGGTTTTGCAAAGGCTGGGGCGGGCGGGTGACGCAATGCCGCACCGACGGGGACATTTCCTACAGCATGCTAGACTTCGCGATCCGCGTCCTACAGCCCTTTCTGCCTGTGCCGCCGTGCCTCCAAAAACTAGAGACAAGTGTTTATGACTGCTGCCCCTTCCCTCCTGCAACGACTGGCCCGCGTCAGCCTGGTCACGCAAATCGTCATCGGCCTGATCGCCGGCATCCTGCTGGCCTTACTGTTGCCCGAGGCGGCCAAGGCCACCGGGTTTATCGGCAAGGTGTTCGTCGCGGCGCTCAAGGCCGTGGCACCGATCCTGGTGTTTGTGCTGGTGATGGCGTCGATCGCCAACCATAAGCACGGCCAGGAAACCCATATCAAACCGATCCTGTTCCTGTACCTGCTGGGCACCTTTGCCGCCGCCGTGGTCGCGGTGATTGCGAGCATGTGGTTCCCCTCCTCGCTGGTGCTGGCAACCCACGACGCAACGGTGACCGCACCCGGCGGCATCGGTGAAGTGCTGCAAAGCCTGTTGTTGAGCGTGGTGGACAACCCGGTCAGCGCACTGATGAATGCCAACTTCATCGGCATCCTGGCCTGGGCTATCGGCATGGGCGTAGCCATTCGCCATGCCGGCGAGACCACCCGCACCGTGCTCGACGACCTGTCCAATGGCGTCACACTGATCGTGCGGGTGGTAATCCGCTTTGCGCCGCTGGGCATTTTCGGCCTGGTGGCCTCGACCCTGGCCACTTCCGGCTTCGGCGCCCTGCTCGGCTACGCCCACCTGCTGGTGGTGCTGATCGGCTGCATGCTGTTCGTGGCGCTGGTGGTCAACCCGGCCATCGTCTTCTGGAAACTGCGTCGCAATCCTTACCCGTTGGTGCTGATGTGCCTGCGGGAAAGCGGGATCACCGCGTTCTTCACCCGCAGTTCGGCGGCGAACATCCCGGTCAACCTGGCGTTGAGCAAACGCCTGGGCCTGCATGAAGACACGTACTCGGTGTCGATCCCGCTCGGTGCCACCATCAACATGGCCGGCGCCGCGATCACCATCACCGTGCTGACCCTGGCCGCCGTGCACACCCTGGGCATCGCCGTCGACCTGCCCACCGCCGTGCTGCTCAGTGTGGTCGCGGCCGTCTGCGCCTGCGGTGCTTCCGGCGTGGCGGGCGGTTCGCTGCTGCTGATCCCGCTGGCGTGCAGCCTGTTTGGCATTCCCAGCGAGATTGCCATGCAAGTCGTTGCTGTGGGGTTCATCATCGGCGTGCTGCAGGATTCGGCGGAAACCGCGCTGAATTCGTCCACCGACGTACTGTTCACCGCCGCCGCCTGCCTGGGCAAGGAAGAACAGCCGGCTTGACCGCCGGCCACAAAAAAGCCCGGGGTCGTTCTTCAGTGAACGACCCCGGGCTTTTTTGTGACTGGATGCTTAGAAAGCGCCCATGTAATCACGCTTGCCCACTTCTACGCCGTTGTGGCGCAGCAAAGCGTAAGCGGTAGTGACGTGGAAGAAGAACTGCGGCAGGCCGTAGGTCAGCAGGTAGGATTGGCCGCTGAAGCGCTTCTCTTTCGGCGTGCCTGGGCGAGTGACGATCTCGATGCCTTCCTTGCCGTCGATCTGCTCGGGCTTGATGGTGTCGACAAAGGCCAACACCTTGGCGATCAGCGCTTGCAGGTCGGCGAAGGTGACTTCGGTATCTTCGTATTTCGGCACTTCGATCTCGGCCAGGCGTGCGGAAACGCCCTTGGCGAAGTCGACGGCGATCTGCACCTGGCGCACCAGTTGGAACATGTCCGGGAACAGACGCGCTTGCAGCAAGGCGTTCGGCTCGATGTTCTTGGCGGTGGCGTGGGCTTCGGCCTTGGTCAACACGCCGCTCAGGGCGGTGAGCATTTGCTTGAAGACAGGAATGGAAGCGGCGTACAGGGAAATAGTCATGGCAGTCTCTGAGTAATGTCACGGTTTGAACCAGCGGCGATTATAGCCATGCCTATCGCTTGTCTTTTATTTTTTCAGGATTAGGCTAAGGGCCTTCACTGCATAGGGAAAGCGCGATGACCGCCGAGCACGACACCGAGACCCCTGAGCCGCGCCTGAACAGCACGGAAATCCGGCTCCTGGGCTGCCTGATCGAAAAACAGGCGACCAACCCGGAAACCTATCCCCTGACCCTCAATGCCCTGGTACTCGCCTGTAACCAGAAGACCAGCCGCGAACCGGTCATGAACCTCAGCCAGGGCCAGGTCGGCCAGAGCCTGCGCACGCTGGAAGGCCAGGGCTTCACCCGCCTGGTGATGGGCAGCCGTGCCGACCGTTGGGAACACCGCGTGGACAAGGCGCTGGAGTTGGTGCCGGCCCAGGTGATCCTGATCGGGCTGCTGTTTTTGCGCGGGCCGCAGACCGTCAATGAGCTGCTGACCCGCAGCGGGCGTATGCATGATTTCGAAGATGCCGAGCAGGTGGTCCATCAGCTAGAACGCCTGATTGCCCGAGGTCTGGCGTTGCTCGTGCCGCGCCAGGCGGGGCAGCGCGAAGACCGGTATACCCATGCACTGGGTGATCCGGCGGATATCGAAGTGATTATGGCCGCGCGGGGAAACCCGGTAGAACGCGGAGCTGTCAGCGGCGTATCGGTCGAGCGCATCGAGGAGTTGGAAGCGCGGATTGCGGCGCTGGAAGAACGGCTGGCTAACCTGTAGGAGCCCGGCTTGCCGGCGATGGTCGTTAACGATGACGCGGGCATTGTGGATGCATGCGGCGTCTGGGCGTTTTTCGCTGGCAAGCCAGCTCCTACAGGAGGAGCGGCGTTTTTGAGTCAGGTTCGGGCGAATGCCACGGCTTTTTCAAACTGTTCGTGCGTCGGTCGCACCCCGGTATAAAGCACAAACTGCTCCAACGCCTGGATCGCGATCACTTCCAGTCCGGTAATCACTCGCTTGCCTTGAGCCCTTCCACGCACAATCAACGGCGTTTCGGCGGGGATCGCCACCACATCGAACACAGTGTCTGCGGCGTCCACCGCCTCGACGTCAAACGCCAACGCGTCTGCCTCAGCCCCGCCGGTCATGCCGATGGGTGTCACGTTGATCAGCATCTGCGGGCGCAGGTCACCCAACTCGGCCAACCAGTCATACCCCAGGTTCTGCGCCAGCGCCCGGCCTGCTACTTCATTGCGGGCGACGATCACGCCATTGGCGTAACCACCGTCACGCAAGGCACTGGCCACCGCCTTGGCCATGCCGCCGCTGCCACGCAGGGCGAAGGTCGACTCCTTGGGCACCGCGTGCTTTTTCAGCAACTGTTCGATGGCGATGTAGTCGGTGTTATAGGCCTTGAGGTGCCCATCTGTGTTGACGATGGTGTTGAGGGAGTCGATGGCTTGAACCGAATCGTCGAGTTCGTCCACTAAGGCAATGGCAGCTTCCTTGAACGGCATGGAAACCCCGCAACCCCGCACGCCCAGCGCGCGGATACCACCGATCGCACCGGGCAAGTCCTGGCTGCTGAAGGCTTTATAGTAGAAGTTCAGCCCCAGCTGTTCGTACAGGTGATTATGAAACCGCAGGCCGAAATTCCCGGGGCGCGCCGACAGAGACATGCACAGTTGGGTGTCCTTGTTGGGGTGCATCTGCATGGGTAACTCCTTTGAGTAAGCAATTGGGTACAGACCTTACACAACCTTTACCTAGCGGCTGTGCTGTTTTTCAGAAATACGTTGTCTTAAAAGTATCCCCGCGACATTACTTGAGTCTATTGATTGCAGACCACAAGCGCTGGGGCTAACCGAGGAATGACCATGATTCGTACAATCCCCAAGATCGCCTTGCTGGTTGGCGCACTCGCGATGGCAGGCCAAGCCTCCGCCCACGGTGGTGGTTGGGGTGGCCCGGCCGTATTGGGTGCTTTAGTCGGTGCAGCCGTCGTGGGCTCCGTGGTTGCCAGCCAGCCGCGTGAGGTCTACGTGCAGCAGCCGGTGTATGTGCAACCGCAGCCGGTATATGCCGCGCCGCCACCGGTCTACTACGCACCGCCACCACCGGTGTATGTGCAGCAACAGGTGTATTACCGCCCGGCACCGGTCTACTACGGCCCACCGCGTGGCTATTACGGTCCACCGCGCGGCTACTACGGCCCTCCTCACGGCTACTACGGCCGCGGCTGGTAACCGAATCGTCTGAAACAGGCCTCGCAGGATTGCGGGGCCTTTTTTTGTCTGAAAAGTCCGGATTCAGGGCGTCAAGGTCGCTCTGAGGACAATGCCCGGCGCGAAATCGCACATCATCGAAGCCAATGTCTACTTGCCCAATCGGGCCTCGCACTGTCATGTTTATGTCACAACTTACTTCCACTATCGATCCTGTCCACCCAATAACAACAAGGACGACTGACCATGCCCACGCAAAACCCGCACCGCACCGCTGGCCTGTGTACGTCCAGCAAGGTCTACAGCGCCCTCACCGAACTCAAGCACCTGGAAGGCCACCGCAGCGCCAAATTCCTCGCGCTGCTGGCAGAAAACCTGGTGCGCAAGGGTTTGCTCAGCGAGCAGGAAGTGGTGAACATGCTTGATCAAGTGGTGGACTGACGCCTCACGTCGATGTCGACTATCGAGACGGGTGATTTTTGCTACGCCAGCCTGCCCCGTAAAGTGACCCCCATAGCGATTGGAGGTCCTTATGCCCACTATTCAGATCATGTCCGTCATCGGCAGCGCCGTCCCTGCCCCGCTTCGCAAGCTGGGTTTGCTCGCCTGCTGGTACCTGGTACGCGACGGCGAAGCCATCAGCGGTCCTTTTAAAAGCAGCCTTGAAGCAGCTGCAAGCTTGAAGCTTGAAGCTGCTTTTTAGGGCAACGGCAGCTTGACTCGCGGCTTGCTTTCCACAAACAACGCCCAGCTGGACATGAACAACGCCGCCACCAGCGGCCCGATCACAAAGCCGTTCAAGCCAAACACCGACAAACCGCCCAGGGTCGAGATCAGGATCAGGTAATCCGGCATCTTGGTATCTTTGCCCACCAGGATCGGACGCAGCACGTTGTCTACCAGGCCGATCACGAATACGCCAAACAGCGCCAGCACCACGCCTTGCCAGATGGCGCCGCTCAACAGGAAGTAGGCAGCCACCGGCCCCCACACAATCCCCGCCCCCACCGCCGGCAACAGCGACAGAAACGCCATCAGTACCGCCCAGAGCAATGCACTGGGAATATCCAGGAACCAGAAGATAAGCCCGCCGAGCGCACCCTGTGTCACAGCCACCAGCACATTGCCCTTGACCGTGGCCCGCACCACACGATTGAACTTGAGCTGCAACCGGCGTTTCTGCGGCTCGGCCAACGGCACCGCCGTGCGCACCTTGCGCACCAGTTCCGGGCCGTCACGCAGCAGGAAATACAGCAGGTACAGCATGATGAAAAAGCTCACCAGAAAATCAAACGTGCCCTGGCCGAAGCTGAACGCCTGGGTGGCAAAGAACTGGCTGCCCTGCATCGCGCTCTTGACGATTTTCTCGCGCAAGCCTTCCAGGTTACCCATGCCGAAACGGTCCAGCAGGTGCTGGAAGTAAGGCGGCAACACATTCTTGAACTGCTCGATATACCCCGCCACGTCCAGCTTGCCGCTTTCGATGTTCTTGTAAAGCGTCGCGCCTTCCTGCACCAACAGGGCACTGGTAATGATCACCGGCAGGATCGCGATGATCAGGCAAGCACTCAAGGTGGCCAGGGAAGTGAGGTTGCGGTTCCAGCCAAAACGCTGTTGCAAGCGCCGCTGCATCGGGGCAAAGATGATGCCGAGGATCACCGCCCAGAACACCGCGCCGTAGAACGGCAGCAGTATCCAGATAAACGCGATGGTCACCAGGCCGAGCAATAACAGCAGGGTCTTGAATTGCAGGTTGGTTTGATTCATGTCCGGTCCATGTCAGAAAAGCAACGGGCCCATGTAGGCCCTGTTGCTTAGTCCGCAGCGAAACCTGGGAGTGCCCTCGGTTATTGAACAAGCATAGACCGCCTCACTGAATCCCCTTCGCCTCCTTCAACAGCGTCTGGATCATCTGCTCCTGCGCGTCATAACGACCCTCGCCAAAATGGGTGTAACGCACCTGCCCCTTGGCGTCGATCAGGTAATGGGCGGGCCAGTACTGGTTGTCGAAATTGCGCCAGATCGCATAGTTGTTGTCGATGGCCACCGGGTAGGTGATACCCAGCTTGCGCACCTGGTCCTTGACGTTGCCGATGATGCGCTCATAACCGTATTCCGGGGTGTGGACGCCGATCACCACCAAACCTTCCTTCTCGTATTTCTTCGCCCATTGCTTCACATACGGCAGGGTGTGCTGACAGTTGATGCAGTCGTAGGTCCAAAAATCCACCAGCACCACTTTACCTTTCAAGGATTCGCGGGTGAGTTCGGGTGAGTTGAGCCACTCGACCGCACCGGCCAGCGATGGCATGGCGCCCTTGGTATTGTCCTGGGCCGGGTCGGCCTTGACCTTGCTCACCACGTAATCCACCACTTTGGGCACGTTTTCCAGCACGCCTTTTTCCAGGCTGCTGACCCCTTCGGACGATGTGCCGGCGAGCAGGGTCTTGTCCGCTCCGGTGGAAATCACCACCGCCGCCGCCAGTACCGCCACCCCTGCCCCACGGCGCAGCCAACCGGTCACCGGAATGGACGCCTTGAGTCGATTGACCAGGCCACGCCCGGCAAAAATCAGCGCACCCAGGGACAACGCGCTGCCCAGGCCGTAGGCCACCAGCAACAGGCTGGTCTGCGCATTGGCGCCTTGCAGCATTGCGCTGGTCAGGATCACACCCAGGATCGGCCCGGCGCAGGGCGCCCACAGCAGGCCTGTGGCGACGCCGATCATCACCGACTTCAGCGGACCGGACAGCGTGCGGCTGTCAGGATCGATACGGTTGCCCAACAACACGAAGGGGCGCGCCAGCCAGCCACCGACCCGCGCCGAGATCAGCGACAGCGCAAACAGCCCCATCACGATCAGTGCCACATGGCGGCCGGTGTTATTGGCCTGTATCACCCACTCCGTGCTGACCACCGCCAGGCTGGACACCAGCGCGAAGGTCAGGACCATGCCGCCGAGGGTCAACAGGATTGAACGGCGGGTGCGGTCGACGCCGGCGAACAGAAACGGCACCACCGGCAGGATACAGGGGCTGAGGACGGTCAGGATGCCGCCCAGGAATGCGATGAGTAGCATGGTGTTCACCTTATCGAGTGGGGAGACGGCGTCACGCTGTCTGGTGGTCCAGCGCCTGGCCGAGCGGTGTGCGGCGGCTGCCGTCCTCTACCAGCAGGTTATGGCCGGCGGCGTGTTGCACCGGGGTCAGTTGGAAGCAGGTGCTGGCGGCGCAGCTGCTTTTCTCCACGGCGGCGTTGGCGTGCACGGCAGTGCCGGCAAGGGCAAAGGCGGTGGCGGTCAAAAAGCGGGTCAGCGGGTTCATGGCGGTCTTCCTGTGGCAAACAATGGGAGAGGACAGCGGGACTCAGTTATCGCCGACGCAACCGTCGCCGAACTTGAGGTAATCCAGCACCTGGGTCTTGTCGTGGGAGTCCAGGTAGGTCATGCGCGCATTCACCACGCCGCAGGTGGGCTTGGAGTCCTGGCTCATCGATACCACTTGCTTGATGTCCAGGTGCGTGCCGTAGTTGTAGGTCTGAGCGGTAACGGCGGCTTCGGCGCGGGCCGACAAGGTGCAGATGTTCAGGGCGGCAAACAGGCAGGCGGCGTAGATGGCTTTGGTGTTCATGGTGGTTGACTCCAGGTTCTCAGGGTTGGAGGCGGTGTGCCTCGTTGGAATCAATTAAAAGCCCCTGAGGTATCGCGCCTGTGTCGGAAAACCGCGCGGATAAATCGATACGTATCCACAGCCCCTGCCGATACACAGCGATACAAAAAGCCCAAAGGACGACCTGGATCAATAAACCGCCCTCGCCGCTCGGCTACCTTCGCGACCTTTTGCGACCCGTGCCCATGCCTCCCATCCTCGCTCCCGAACTGCTCGCCCCCGCCGGCACCCTGAAAAACATGCGCTACGCCTTTGCCTACGGCGCCGATGCGGTCTACGCCGGCCAGCCGCGCTACAGCCTGCGGGTGCGCAACAACGAGTTCGACCACGCCAACCTGGCCCTCGGCATCCAGGAAGCGCACACCCTGGGCAAGCGTTTCTACGTGGTGGTGAACATCGCGCCGCACAACGCCAAGTTGAAGACCTTCCTCAAGGACCTGGCCCCGGTGATCGCCATGGGCCCGGACGCGCTGATCATGTCCGACCCTGGGCTGATCATGCTGGTGCGCCGGCACTTTCCACAGATTCCGATCCACTTGTCGGTGCAAGCCAACACGGTGAACTGGGCCAGCGTGGAGTTCTGGCAGCAGCAAGGAATCGGCCGGGTCATCCTGTCGCGGGAATTGTCGCTGGAAGAGATCGATGAGATCCGCCAGCAGGTACCGGCCATGGAGCTGGAAGTGTTTGTGCACGGTGCCTTGTGCATGGCCTATTCCGGGCGCTGCCTGCTCTCGGGTTACATGAACAAGCGCGACGCCAACCAGGGCACCTGCACCAATGCTTGTCGCTGGAAATACCAGGCCACCCCCGCGGTGGAAAACGCCACGGGGGATATCGTCCAGCAATATCAGCCCACCCTGGGCATCGGCGCGCCCACCGACCAGGTGTTCCTGCTCCAGGAAGCCAATCGCCCCGATGAACAGATGCCCGCCTTCGAAGACGAGCACGGCACCTACATCATGAACGCCAAGGACCTGCGCGCCGTGCAGCACGTGGAGCGCCTGACCCGGATGGGCGTGCACTCACTGAAGATCGAAGGCCGCACCAAGTCGCACTTCTACTGCGCGCGCACCACTCAGGTGTATCGCCAGGCCATCGATGATGCGGTGGCCGGTCGCGCCTTCGACCGCACCCTGATGACCGACCTCGAATCCCTGGCACAGCGCGGCTACACCGAAGGTTTCCTGCGTCGCCATGTGCACGATGAATACCAGAATTACCAGAACGGTAGCTCCGTGTCGGAACGCCAGCAGTTCGTCGGCGAGCTGACCGGCGAACGCCGGGGCGAGCTGGCCGAGGTCAAGGTGAAGAACCACTTCGCTGTGGGCAATCACCTGGAATTGATGACCCCCGCCGGCAACTTCCACTTTGACCTGGAGAGGATGCACAACAGCCAGGGCGAGGCTGTCGAGGTCGCGCCGGGGGATGGGCACACGGTGTATGTGCCGGTCCCGGCGGAGATGGATGTGCGCTTCGGCTTGCTGATGCGTGATGTTTAAATGTTGCCCAACCTTTGTGGCGAGGGCGCTCGCTCCCGCTGGGGCGCGAAGCGGCCCTAAAAGCCGGCGCCATCTGCGCTGTCGAACGGGACGGTTCGACAAGCGCCCTCGCCACAGGCCTCAGATCCTGAACTGACCGACCAACTGCCCCAACCGCTGACCCAGCTCCGCCAGGCTGCGGGACGTCTGGGCGCCCAGTTGGGTCTCATCGGCGACGCTGTCCACCGCCACGGCAATCTGATGCACGCTGCGGTTGATCTCTTCGGCCACGGCGGTCTGCTCTTCGGCGGCGCTGGCAATCTGGGCGTTCATCGAATTGATGGTGCCGATCAACTGGGCCATGGTGTCCAAAGACGCCCCGGCCTCGTTGGCCTGTGCCGAGGTGCCGTCGCCGGCATCGCTGGAGCGGCGCATGGCCTCCACCGCGGCCTCGGTGCCTTTTTGCAGGCGGTCGATCATGCCCTGGATTTCCTGGGTGCTGGTCTGGGTGCGGCTGGCCAGGGCGCGTACTTCGTCGGCGACTACCGCAAAACCACGTCCGGCCTCCCCTGCCCGCGCCGCTTCGATGGCGGCGTTGAGCGCCAGCAGGTTGGTTTGTTCGGCGATGGAGCGGATCACGCTGAGCACGCTGACGATGGAGGACACGTCCTGCTGCAGGCTGTCGAGGGACACGCCGCTGGTGCGTATATCGCTCACCAACGCGTGGATCTGCGCAATGCTGCCGTCCACCACACGCTTGGCGGCCTGGCCTTCGGCATCGGTCTGCTGGGCCGCGACCGAGGCGCCCTGGGCACTGCGCGCCACTTCTTGCGCAGCCGAAGACATCTGGTTGATCGCAGTGGCGACCTGATCGGTCTCGTGGCGCTGGCGTTCCATGGCCTGTTCGGAGCGCTGGGCCTGATCAGAGACTTGGCTGACCAGGCCAGTGAGTTGGCTGGTCATCTCAGTGATCTGGCGCACCAGGCCGTGGATCTTGTCGACAAACCGGTTGAACGCGCCCGCCAGGTCGCCCAGTTCGTCCTGGCTGGTGATGGCCAGGCGGCGGGTCAAGTCGCCTTCGCCGGCCGCGATGTCGTCGAGGTTGGCTTTCATCAGGTTCAGCGGGCGCAGGATGGTATTGGCCAGCAGCATGCCCACGGCAGCGATCACCAACAACACCACCACAGCCACGCCGAGAATGCTCAGCAGCACGCCCTCCATGCGCTTGTGCACCTTGGCTTCGACCACCGCGACCTGGGCCTCAATGCCGTCCAGGTTCACCGACGTACCGATGACCATGTCCCATTTCGGCAGGTATTCGGTGTAGCCGAGCTTGGGCACCAGTTCGGTCTGGCCCGGCTGGGTCGAGCTGTATTGCAGGTAGTGGGTGCCGTCCTTGCCAACCTTGACCAGGTCACGGTTGACGTACACGCCATTGGGGTCGCGGTTGTCCTTGAAGCTCTTGCCCACGCCGTCGGGGCTGTTGCCCTTGAACAGGCGGATGGTCTCGGAGTCGTAGCCGAAGAAGTAACCGTCCTTGCCGTAGCTGGTGTTCGACAGGAGCTTGACCACTTGGGCACGGGCGGCGGTATCGCCGGGGGCCGCCGCGTCGTAGAGCGGTTTGATGGTGGTCATGGCCACTTCTACATAACTTTGCAGCGTGGCCTTGGCGTCGTTGAGCAGGCGCTGGCGGGTTTCATCCACCTCGTTGCGCGCCTGCCCCTGCAGGATCCACACGGTGGTCAGGCTGATGACCACGGCAAACAGCAACACCGGCACTACGGCGAGGGACAGGACTTTGGCCTTGAGGCTCAGACGCATGGCGTTTCTCTCTCTTATTAGTGGCAACTTGAGAGGTTATCGACCAGTTGCGAAATACCT
>NZ_JBBGYS010000049.1:0-48567 GCF_037479595.1 Pseudomonas sp. MYb541
CCCCCCACCCCCAACAAAACAACCCCCCCCGGGGGGGGGGGGGGGGGCCGGCGGCCCCCCCCCCCCCGCCCCCCCCCCCCCCCCCAACCCCCCCCAAAAAAAAAAACCCGGGGGGGGGGGGCCCCCCCCCCCCCCACTACAGGATGCTTCTGCGCCGTCAAAAGATGTGTAGATACCTGTGTGCATCGCAGGCAAGCCAGCTCCCACAAAAGCCAGCTTCTACATGGGGTAAGTGTGGCGGCTAGAGTTGGTAATTCTTCAGTTCCCTGGCAATCACCATCCGCTGAATCTCGCTGGTCCCCTCGTAAATCTGCGTGATCCGCGCATCCCGGTAGTAACGCTCCACCGGGTAATCCTCCAGATACCCATACCCGCCATGAATCTGCATTGCTGACGAGCAGACCTTCTCCGCCATTTCCGAGGCAAACAGCTTCGCCTGGGAGGCTTCCGACAGGCACGGTTTGCCGGCACTGCGCAGTCGTGCAGCATGCAAGATCAACAAGCGTGCGGCATTCAGCTGGGTTTGCATGTCGGCCAGCAGATTGGCCACGCTCTG
Source organism: Pseudomonas sp. MYb541 (assembly GCF_037479595.1). Classification (NCBI taxonomy): domain Bacteria; kingdom Pseudomonadati; phylum Pseudomonadota; class Gammaproteobacteria; order Pseudomonadales; family Pseudomonadaceae; genus Pseudomonas; species Pseudomonas sp. MYb541. The sequence goes on from NZ_JBBGYS010000049.1 coordinate 557, forward strand.
GTGCTCGATGATCGCCTTATTGAATTGCACGCGGTCACGGGCGTAGGCCAACGCCGCCTCAAACGCCGCACGAGCGATGCCCAGCGCCTGGGCGGCAATGCCGATGCGTCCGCCTTCCAGGTTGGAGAGGGCAATCGCCAGGCCTTTTCCGCGCTCACCCAGCAGGTTGGCCTCGGGCACTGTGCATTGGTTGAGGGTGACGGCGCAGGTGTCGGAGGCGCGAATGCCCATTTTGTGTTCGGTGCGGTCCACCACGAATCCCGGTGTTGTGGTGGGCACCAGGAACGCCGAGATGCCTTTTTTGCCCAGTTCCGGGTCGGTCACGGCAAATACGATCGCCAGTTTGGCGCGCTTGCCGTTGCTGACGAATTGCTTGGCGCCAGTGATCACCCACTGACCATCACGCAATTCGGCGCGGGTGCGCAAATTGTGAGCTTCGGAGCCGGCCTGGGGCTCGGTCAGGCAGAAGCAGCCAATGGCCTGGCCGCTGGCGAGGTCCGCCAGCCAAGTCTGCTTCTGTGCCTCTGTGCCGTAGTTGAGGATCGGCCCGCAACCCACTGAATTATGGATACTCATCAACGCGCCTGTGGCGCCGTCACCGGCAGAAATCTCTTCCACAGCGAGGGCGTAGGCGACGTAATCGACATAGGTGCCACCCCATTCTTCAGGCACCACCATGCCCAGCAGACCCAGTTCGCCCATCTTGGCGACCAGGGCGTCGTCGATCCAGCCGGCTTTCTCCCAGGCTTGGGCGTAGGGCGCAATTTCGCCACGGGCAAAGTCGCGTGCCATGTCGCGGATCATTACTTGTTCTTCTGTATATTCAATGTCTTGCATGGCTTAGTTCGCAACCTGCTCGAAGTGTTGAAAGAAGCTTTCTACATGGCTTAGGGACAGCCCATGCAGGGCGGGTGGGTTCCAGCGCGGGGCCTTGTCCTTGTCGATGATCAGCGCGCGCACGCCCTCAATGAGATCGCCACGTTCGAACCATTGGCGGTCCAAGTGCAGCTCCATCGCAAAACACTGCTCCAAAGGCAGCCGGCGGCCGCGACGTAGCATTTCAAGGGTAACGGCCATGGCCAGGGGGGAGCGGGTCTGCATCAGGTTGGCGGTGGTCAGCGCCCATTCGTGGCTGTCAGCTACGGTGACCTGTTGCAGTTGCTCGACAATGCTCGGCACATCCGGCAGCGCGAAGAAGTGGTCGATGGCGGGGCGCAAGGCGGCCAGTGGCGCATCGGGCAGTTGTTGCACGGCCAGCTTGGCGAGCACGCCTTGCAGATCCTTGAGCGGCGAGTCGTGCCATTGCAGGCGATCAAGCTTCTGGTCCAGGTCGGCCAGCTTGTTGCTTTCAAGGTACCAATCCGCCAGCCCGCAGTAGAGCGCGTCGGCTGCGCGGATCTGCACCCCGGTGACGCCCAGGTAAATCCCCAGCTCACCCGGAATACGCGGCAGGAAGTAGCTGCCGCCCACGTCAGGGAAATAGCCGATGGCCACTTCCGGCATCGCCAGGCGGCTGCGCTCGGTGACCACGCGCAAGTCGGCGCCTTGCACCAGGCCCATGCCACCGCCCAGGACAAACCCATCCATGAGTGCCAGTACCGGTTTGCGATAATGGTGGATGGCCAAATCCAGCGCGTATTCCTCGACGAAGAAGTCCTGGTGCAGGGTGTCGCCGTTCTTGAAGCTGTCATACAGCGAACGGATATCACCACCGGCACAAAAGGCTTTTTCACCCGCGCCGCGCAGGACCACCGCGTACACCTGCGGGTCGTCCGCCCACGCCTGCAACTGCAACGCCAGGCTGCGCACCATGTTCAGGGTAATGGCGTTCAAGCCGGCGGGGCGATTAAGGGTGAGGTGGCCGATATGGTTACGGACCTCGGCGAGGACTTCGTCCTGAAGTGTTTCTGCGTGGCTTGCCTCGGATGAAACCTGAGCAGTCATCGATAACTCCCTGCTTTTATTGTTCTTTATCAAGATGTTCGCGGACGAACCATCTCGCGATCGTACCAGTGCAAATTTGCCCAGTACAACCTTCAATCATGCAGGTCGTTTTTGCATTTATGCAGAGGTGTCGCGCCTATGATAATGCGCCGCTAACGCTTCGGCGCAGAACAAAATGGCACGTCTGGCATTCGCCTCAGCGCCGGGGTGGTTCATAAAGCCGTGGCGCATGCCTGAGTACTCCTTGTGCCGTACGGGCACACCTGCTTTCCTCAGCTTTCGTGCGAATGCTCGCCCTTCATCGCGCAGCAGATCGCAGCCGGCCGTGATGATCATCGTTGCCGGCAAGCCTTGAAGGCACGTGCCGCACGCAGGTGAAAGCCATGGATGTGCCAACGGAATACCAGGCGGAACGTACTGGCTCAGGTACCATTCCAGCAGTTCGGTGGTTAAGCCAAAACCTTCGGCGAACTCGGCACGAGAGCGGTTGCGCGCAAGACAGTCGACAATCGGGTACAGCAGTAACTGAAAGCCGATTGCTGGTTCTCCAAGGTCCCTGGCGATTTGGCAGACCACTGCGACAAGTCCACCCCCCGTGCCACCGCCGGCAACGGCAATTCGCCGAGTATCCAGCCCCAGCCCTGCGCCGTTGCGGGCAACCCATGCGGTGGCGGCATAGCAATCTTCGACCGCTCGGGGGAATGGGTATTCGGGCGGCCTGGCATAGTCCACAGCGATCACGGCACACTTGGCCCATTCACTTATCACCCGACAAAAGCTGTCGTGAGTGTCGAGGTCGCCGGCAACCCAGCCACCGCCGTGGAAATACATCAGTACAGGTGCCAGAGTCTGCAGGGCGGGGCGGTACATCCTCACCGCTACGGGTTGCTTTTGCGTCGCCAGGGTCAGGTCCCTGACTTCCATCATCACTGCATCACGCATTTCCTGGCGTGCCTGTGCAGGGGTCATGATGTTACAGCCACTGCCTGGGCCTCGATCTCCACCAGATACTCCTTTGCGATCAGCGCGTTGACCCCCAATAGCATGGTGGTAGGCGGGCAGCCTTTGAAGAACTCACCGTGGGCCTGGGCGATCTTTGGCCACAATTTCATGTTTGTGGTGTACATGCGTGTGGCAATTACCCGAGTGCGGTCGGTTCCCATCTGTTTTAAGGCGTCTTCGATGATGTTCAGGCAGCGCAGGGTCTGTTGATAGGCGTCTCCGATCGCACAAGGATTGCCATCTTTGCCGAATGCAACTGTTCCACTGGTGATGATTACCTGGCCAACCCGCAGCGCTCGACAATAACCAGCCTTCTGCTCCCAGGGAGCCGCTGAGAAGCAGCGCTTGATGGTGTCGTCAGTTTCAAGAATGACTGGGAACTGGCTCAAACCGCGAAACTGCAAGCTATTGCGCCGCCAGACAGGCGGCTGATGTTTGTCCAGGCTGATGTCGGGAAATCGTTGTAGCAATCGAGTGAGTAGTATCTCGGCTTCTAGCTTGAACAGCATCGAGCCCATACAAAAATGCGGGCCTCGGCCAAAGGCCAAGTGGTCGTGCTTTATGCGTCGTATATCGTAGCGATCAGGCTCCTTGAAGATTTTAGGGTCACGATTAGCTGCCGCTCGCAGCAAATACACCAGACAGCCTTTGCGCATAACCTGACCGTGCAACTCGACATCCGCGGTCAACACGCGGTGACTGAGTTGCCCGGCCGGACAGATGCGCAAGCCCTCTTCAATTGCGCCTTTGATCAAGGTCGGATCGCTTTTCAGTGCTGCTAATTGGTCTGGATGGCTCAGAAGATAGAAAAGCGTGATGCCCAATTGATCGGCGCTGGTGGTATTCCCGGCCAACAGCACAAAGGCTAGTTGGGCCAGGTAGTCGTCCTTGCTCATCCCGCTGGCGTCACCGGCGGCAATCACTCGGCTGACCAGGTCGTCCCTCGGTTGCCGGCGATGTGCGTCAATCAAACTGGAGAAGTACGCGTACATTTCTTCCATGCCGAGTAACGCTTGTTCGGGGCCGTAGTTCGGGTCGGGGCTGCCGACCATGAAAAAGATCATGGCATCCGTCCACTGCCTGAGTTTCAGCGCATCTTCGGCAGGGATGCCGTACAAGTTGGCGAGGATTCTGGCTGGAATCTGGTTGAACAACTGCTCCATCAATTCAGGTTTGGGGTCGAGTCCCTCCAGTAGATCATCGACAATGCGCTCAATATCCGTGCGCAACGCTTCGATGGTTTGCGGGGTAAATGCTCTCCCTAGTACACGTCGACCGTCCTCATGCGTCTTGCCGTCCAGTGCATACATCCAGCGTGAAGCCTTCTCAATAAACGGCTCTAACGCCTTACGTTTTTTAGGCGGTACTTGAGCATTTACCAACGCACGCATGCGCTCGGAGGAAAAGCGCCGTGCATCCGCCTGCGCGACGCTGACGTCGTCATAGCGTGACAGCAGCCAGGCTTTGTAGTGTTTGTCCCAGTGCACGGGGTGATGCTCACGCAGGCGGGTGAATGCTGGATAGGGATCAGCAATGATTTCAGGTGCCGACAAGTCAGGTATCGATTGGAGGGTCATTTCATTGCTCCTCATAAAGTGCGCGTGTGAACCGCTGGATGTAATCGGCATTGTCGATAGGGGCGCTGATCAAAAACTGAGGGGGTTTCAACAGCGTCGCCAGACGTTCGACCTGACTTCGAGTTGCGCATTTGTTGCCGATGCACTGGCTAAACAGGCCCCAAGGGTGCAATTGCGGCGCAAATACCCCCGTCAGATCGGCCAGGGTCTGTGAATTCAGCAGGCGTCCGGTCTCAACTTCTTGAATGATCAGGTCCAGTGCTCGGGCATAGGTCACCCCGATTGCCTCACCATGAGAAAAATCGCCACTACGCCGACGTTTTTTAATGATTTTCGCTTCAATACGTTGTGCGATATTTGCAGGTTCGTGACCCACAAACCGAAGACGGTTCAGTGCGTCTTTCATGACTTGGTAAGCCATGACGGAGCTGTCACCGGCAAAGGTATTGCCGACTTCGCAGTCCATCCGCTGGGTAACAATCTGGTTGTAATGATGAAAGCCCTGAGAACCGCACAGTTCACGCGCCAGACCGATCACCTCCAACCCCACCCAAGCGCCGAAGGACTTGCCTAACGCCGCCAGCCCATGAAGTTCCTTGCGCCTTTTGGGTTGGGCCCACTCACTCTCGAATCGTCTGCGAATCGATTGGTCCAGATACTTCAGCGCCAAGGCTTTGAGCTGGCTCACATACAAGCGCTGAAGAAACAACGGATTATTCAATAACGCTGCTCGCGAGCCGGACGCCTGTACTAATCGATGTTGAGCAAATCGATAGCTCAGATGAGCCGCAACGGATGCACTCTGGCGAATACCGGTAAGAAATAGCACGCGCTCTTGTAGAAAGGTTCCCAGGGCATTGATAAAGCGCTCTTGTTTGGGCAAGTCGCTGATGAACACGCCATCTCGCGTAAAGCGCGCGTGCCGTTGCATTAACGCAGACACAGGTAGCGAGACGTTGCAGAAGCGGATTGCTGCAACTTGATTGGCATGAATGCCGCCTTTGGGGTCGCAGGCCATCATCGTGATGCCTGGCAGCAGGCGGCCGTTTTCTCGTTTACGCACAATCACGCGAAACCAGTGATGCCCTTGATCCTCACCCTCTACCTCAAGGCGTGCGAGCACCATCAGTACCTGGGCGGCATGCAATGCGTTGCCGATCCAGCATTTGCAGGCTTCGGGAGAGGGCGAGTGAAGAATTAGGCGATGTTGCTGCCGATCGTAGGTCACTCGCGTTTGTACGTTGCGAACATCGGTACCCACGGCAACCTCCGTGCAGCCGAAGGCATAGACCTTGCGCATACCAATGGTTTCCTCCCGGTAGCGGGCTATCTGGCGCGGACTGCCGTGGTTCAACACAACGTCAACGGCGATCATGTGATCCACCACTGATGAATGTAAGGCGTAGTCAAAGGCGCTGAGCCAGCTCATCGATTCGCAGAATTCAGAGAACCGTGACTGTTGAGGCTGCCCCAGCCAAAAATCGTTATTGAGGATGCCCGCGCTGAAAATTGCATGCATGCGCCGGATGGTCAGGTCCATATAGGCTCTGAGAGGGAGGTGATAGCGTTGACGTGGTTCGAACAGCGGGGTGTTGAACAGGTGTTCCAGGAGATCGCCCATGACATGTCGTTCCTTAGCTAGACATTCCTTGTCTTCGCTACTGGTACGACACTAGACCAGACTTCAACGCGTACAACGGACAATTGCAGGTGATCAAATAACGTTAGCCGTGACTGGAGCGATTTCAAGTCAACAGGTTTCCATTCGTCGATGCTGTTATGACACCCGACTAGCCAGCACTTCACCAATACTGCGGCGCCTGGCGTGGGTTTCCGCTGCGTGAATCAACTGTTCCAGCTCCGTGGGTGCCACATCGTAGAACTGCTCCATTTCAGCCAGCGCCAGCTTCAGATCGGCGGCGGTGATGGCGGGGTCTCGATTGGCGTTGGGATTGACCAAGATAGCCGCCGGTGATTCAGCGGCACCTTTTGGATAGCGCGTGCGCGTGGCGTTGTTGTAGACCAGAGCGCAGGCCAGCAAGGCGCCGGCACCGAGCAGCACTGCGCCCAATTCATACCAACCCAGGGCAGCGGAGGCCGGATCAGCCAGGACCAGCGTCATGGCCAGGCCACCGGCCGGCGGGTGCAGGCAGCGCAACCAGCACATCAGCACCACTGTCATGCCCGCCGCCAGGCAGGCGCCGCCCAGGGAAGGGCCAAGGACGCGGGCGACCAGCAAGGCAACTACACCTGCGCACAGGTAGCTGCCGATGATCGACCAGGGCTGCGCCAGGGCGCCCGAGGACACGGCAAACAACAACACGGCGGAAGCACCGAGGGGGCCGAGCAGGTGCAACGCCACCTCCATGCCAAATACTTGGGAACACACCCAGACACTGAGCAGGGTGCCCAAGGCCATACCGATGGCGGCGCGGCTCCATTCAGTGGGGCGGGTATTGATAGCAGCGGGGAACCAGCGAGCGAGCATTGAAAGGGGATCCATAAACAGCGGGCAAAAAAAAGGCTTGTCTGGTTGCCCGGAAAAGCCCTTTGAAAGTTCCAACATTTGGGGGAAGGAACTTATGCAGTGTGCCGACCTAGGAAGGATGGTGCCAATGCATATTGATGCAGGTTGAGTGCAAAAATAATGAATTGAATGCCGGTACTGCCGGTGCAATGGTCAAGGTTGCGGCGCTTTGGCCAAGTGCAGCAGTACGTAAGGGTTGCGGTCAAACTCACCGACCAGGGTCGGGGTAAGGGTGCGAAAGCGCGGGTCCTGCAAGCCTTCGTAATCCGCTTGACTCATCACCAACCAGGCTGGCCCCTGGATTGGCTTCAGCTCGGCTTCCAGCTGCGTAAACAACGGCACTTGGTCGCAGTCGAGGTTGACCATGTATTTGATCGCCTTGGCGTCTTTGCCCAGGCCGTGCAACACCACGGGTGCCTTTTGCTGCATGACGTGCTCATGCACTTGCAAGGTAAAGGTTCGGGTGTCATAGACACTGCGTTCAAGCGGTTCGACCACCAGGATATAAGTGGCCCATACCGCCAGTACGGCTGCAAAAGCCGGTCCGACCGTGCGCAATTGAGTTTTGAACAGCGCCAGCAACGCCACTAGCTGCAGCCCGCCAAGCACACCGAACACCCAGCCCAAATGGCTCAATTGTTCCGGGTAGCGCGGCCGCGCGAAGAGCAACCCGGCTATCAACAGCGTCGGCAACAAGGTCCAGATACCGAGCATCAACCCACGCAAACCGGCAAACAGCCGCCCATGTGCCACCTGGAACGGATACGCGGCAATCATCGCCGCCATGGGCAGCATCGGCAGTACATACCGCGCTTTTTTCGCCTGGGGAATCGACAAGCCCAGCATCACCAGCAGACCTGCGGCGGCGCAGTACCACACCAACTGCAATGCCGGTCCCGGCGCCCGGCGCCCACTGATCACCATCGCCAACAGCACCAGCACAGCTATCGGATACGCCAGGGCATAGTTGCCCAGGGAGCTAGTGAAGTAATACAGCACGCCGCTGGAGCCTTCGCTGCCATCCATGCGCCCGAGGAACTGCATGCGGATCACGTCCTGCATGAAACGCTCGCCGCCGCTCAGTTTAGCCATCAGCAATAACAAGCCGACGCACGCCACCAGCAATGCCAACGCAATCAAACCAAAGCTGAACAGTTGCCGCCATTGGCGGTTGATCAGGTAATAGCTGCACAGCACGCCAGTGGGAATGACCAGCCCGATCGGCCCACGTACCGCAAAGCCGAGAATCAGCAGCAGGTACAACCAATGCAGGCGTTTACCTGCACCGAAGTGGTCGTGTGCATACCCCAGGTAGAACACCGCCAGGGCGATCGCCGCCAACATCTGGTCGAGGGACACCGCACGGGTTTCGCTGATAAAACTGCTGCTTAGCAACAGCATTGCGATGCTCAATAGACCCCAGCGCTGGGAGTAGGGCGCCGTCAGGCGATACACCAGGGTGACGATCGACGCCGAAGCAACGGCCGTAGGCAGCCAGGCAGTAAAGCGGGTGACCTCGCCAAACGGCAACGACACCAGCCACGTCATCAACGTCGACGTGGCCAAGTAATCCGCATAAGGCTGGCCGTAGGTGGTTGGGAAGAAACCAGGCCCATGGCGCAACATTTCCTGGGCAAACAGCACGAAGCGGGAGTCGAAGCCGATGATTGCCTGGTGCCAACTGCCGGCTATGAATAGCAACAACGCCAGCAATCCCAAACCGAGGGATTGGCGGCGGACCGTTGGATTTAACAGGGACGGTTGAGCTTTGTTCACGTATCAGGCTTCCACAACCTGCGGCAACCATTGTTGCTGCGGAATCGGCAACTGGCAGGAGTCGCCGCGGCCGATCGGGTAGTACTGGAAGCCTTTACGCGCCAGGCGCTCGCCGTCGTAGAGGTTGCGGCCGTCGAAGATCACCGGGGTTTTCAGGCGTTGGTGGATCAAGTCGAAGTCCGGCGCCTTGAACTGCTGCCATTCGGTGCAGACAATCAGCGCATCGGCGCCGCCGAGGGTGGATTCCGGGGTGCCCATCAGCATCAACCGTGGATCATCGCCGTAGATGCGCTGGGTTTCCTGCATGGCTTCGGGGTCGAACGCACGCACGTTGGCGCCGGCGGCCCACAAGGCTTCCATCAGCACACGGCTGGGCGCATCACGCATGTCATCGGTGTTCGGCTTGAACGCCAGGCCCCACAGAGCAAAGGTTTTGCCGCGCAGGTTGCCCTTGAAGAACGCGTTGATGCGTTCGAACAGCTTGCTCTTCTGGCGCTGATTGATGGCTTCCACCGCTTCCAACAGGTCGCTGGAGCAGTTGGCCTGCTTGGCGCTGTGGATCAGGGCACGCATGTCCTTGGGGAAGCACGAACCGCCATAACCGCAGCCGGGGTAGATGAAGTGGTAACCGATGCGTGAGTCGGCGCCGATACCAAGGCGTACGGCTTCGATGTCCGCGCCCAGGTGCTCGGCCAACTCGGCGATCTGGTTGATGAAGCTGATCTTGGTCGCCAACATGCAGTTGGCGGCGTATTTGGTCAGCTCGGCGCTGCGCAGGTCCATGAAGATGATGCGGTCATGGTTGCGGTTGAACGGGGCGTACAGGTCGCGCATGACCTCGCGTACTTCTTCACGCTCGCAGCCGATGATGATGCGGTCGGGGCGGCGGCAGTCGGCCACGGCTGAACCTTCCTTGAGGAATTCCGGGTTGGAGACGATATCGAACTCCAGATGCCGGCCAGCCAGGTGAAGGGCTTTTTCGATATGCGCGCGCAGGGTATCGCCAGTGCCGACGGGCACAGTGGATTTTTCCACCAGGATCACCGGCTCCTTGCGATGGCGAGCGACCGCATCGCCCACCGATAGCACGTACTTCAGGTCAGCCGAGCCGTCTTCATCCGAAGGCGTGCCCACGGCGATAAACAGCACTTCGCCGTGTTCGACCGCGAGTTTCTCGTCATGGGTAAAGTGCAGTCGCCCGCTTTCCAGATTTTCCTTGACCATCGCTGCCAGCCCCGGCTCGAAGATCGTCACATGGCCTTTCTGCAAAGACTCGACCTTGTTTTTGTCAACGTCCATGCAGATGACATCGTGACCGACTTCGGCCAATACGGTGGCCTGCACCAGACCGACGTAACCACTACCAAATACACTGATTTTCATGGGGCATTCCTGGGACTTGTAGCGCTAGCACGACGAGAGTTGATAACCAGCACACCGAGGATGACAAGCGCCACCCCCAGGGTTTTTGAAACGGAAAAATGTTCGTTGAACACCGGCAGGCTGGCCGCCAGCAGGTACACCAAGGCGTAGCTGATGCTCAACAGCGAGTAGGCGCGGCCCAGCGGCAGGTGCTTGAGCGCGCCCAACCAGCAGAGCATCGACAGCGCGTAGGCCAGGATCGCCAGGCTTACCACGCCGAGAGCGCCAAGATTGATCTGTGCACTGAGCCAATCGCTGGGCAGCGGCAAGCGCGTCATGCTCCAGCGCATGCCCAGTTGGGCGGCACTGACCAGGCCGACACTGCCCAGGGCCAAGGCAAACCCTTGAACCCGGCTCATACGTGGCGCCCCAACAACACGACACCACCGATTACCAGCGCCACGCCCAGCCAATGACGGCTGTCGATGGGCTCATGAAAGACAAACCGCGCCACCAGCGTGACCAGCACGAAGTTCAGGCTGAGCATGGGGTAGGCAATGCCCACTTCCAGGCGTTGCAACACCAGCAGCCACACCAGCAGGCCGAGGCCCAGGCACATCAGCGCCGACCACAACCACGGCGAACGCAGTTTCAGCGCCCAGCCTTCGGGCAGGTCGCGCCAACTTTCCACGGCGAATTTCTGCGAAACCTGGCCCATGCAGGTCAGCAAGCAGGCAGCCAATAACAGCAGCAGGGTGATCAAGGCGTCACCTGCGGGAAGATCAAAATCACGATATTGCCTTGCTCATAGCGCTGGCCGTCGCTGGGCAACAAAGCGATTTCGGCTCGCTCATCGTCACCTTTGACGCGCATCACCACACCGACCGTGCCTTTTTTACGCGCATCACTCATCCACTGCTGAACCTGAGGCATATCCACCTTGTGATGCCCGGCATCCGGGTAGGCGAGGCCGTATTTGACTTCACCGACGGTGTTGTAGAGCGTCACGTCCGGCCGTGCCAGGCGCCACGACAAGGCCGATGCGGCGCCGAGGTCATTGCTCAACAGTGCAGTGGCCGGTTGCAGTTCCTGCAGGTGATCGATGATGAATTGGTCGGGGGTCTTGTTGTAGACCACTGAGTGCGGCAGCCCGGCTGGCAACAGGGCGACCATCAGCCAGCTGCCAAGCACTGGCATCGCCCACAAGCGAAGCGGCTGTGCGGCCTGCAGCAGGTTGACCAGTATCCAGCCGAACAGGAATGTGAACACCAGTACCAGGCTGAGTGTTTCCTGACCGTGTTCATACACCGGCTTTTTCAGTTGGAACCAGCTCAGCGCCAGCAGCATCACCACGCCGATGATCAGGTTCAGCCAGCCGTTGATACGCAATGCGCGGTAACGACCCTGGGCCAGCTTGTCGGCCAGGGTGCTGCCCATCAGCAACGCCAACGGCAGCAGGCACGGCATGATATAGGAGGGCAACTTGCCCTTGGCCAGGCTGAAGAACGCCAGGGGCATCAGCAACCACAGCAATACAAAGCCGGTTTGTGCGCTGCGTTTGTCCTGCCAGGCCTGTTTGAGCGTGGACGGCAACAACGCCACCCACGGCAGGCAGAACGCAACCAGCAGCGGCAGGTAATACCAGAACGGCTCGGCGTGCTGGGCATCGTCGCCGGCAAAGCGCTGGATATGTTCGTGCCAGAAGAAGAAATTCCAGTAGTCGGGCTCTTGCAGGTGCACGGCCAGCGCCCACGGCAGGCTGATGACAATCGCCACCACCACCGCCACTAGGCCGTAACCCAGTAATTCACGGAATCGCTTTTGCCAGATCGCATAGGGCAGGGCGATCAACACGGGGAGTAACCAGGCGAGGAAACCCTTGGTCATGAAGCCCATGCCACAGGCAAACCCCAGCAGCGCCCAAGCACTGAGCCGCCCATTACGGGTGGTGCTGTCGAAGCAAAACCACAAGGCCACGCCGGTCAGATTCACCCAGAAGGTGAACTGCGGATCGAGGTTGGCATAACCGCCCAGGGCCGCCACGCTGACAAAACTCATGTACAGCACGGTGCTGATCAGGCTCTTCTGCGGGTCATTCCACAACCGACGCGACACCAGGTACACCAACAGGATGCTCAATCCGGTGCTCAACGCCGACGCAAAGCGCACGCCGAACAGGTTCTGCCCGAAGATCGCCTGGCCCAGCGCGATCATCCAATAGCCCGCCGCCGGTTTCTCGAAATAGCGGATGCCCATGAAGTGCGGCGACGCCCATTTGCCGGTCAGCAGCATTTCCTGGCTGATTTGCGCATAACGGGTTTCATCCGGAATCCACAGGCCATGGGTAGCCAGCGGCAGCAGGTAAAACACGCCAAATGCCAACAGGAGCAGGGGCAGGGCCCAACGGCGGATCATACCTGTTGCACTCCGAGCCAACCCTCACGGCCGGGCAAGACGCCGCGCACCAGTTGTTGCTGGGGCAGGGTAGTCAGGTCCGTCGGCAACAAGTCGCCCAGCGGTTTGAAGTCGATGCCGCGCTGCCCTGCCTGGGCGAGCAACTGGCGGAAATCATTGGCCATCAGAATCCCTTCTACTTCTGCGTGGATCGTATAGACGTTGAGCTTCGACGCGGCAAAGCGGTCGAGGATGAACGTGTTGAAGTCTTTGGCAGCCACCACCGGCCCGACGACTTCGTCGAAGGTCGGCAGGTCCACCGGAATTTGTGGGGTGCCCGCGCTGCCATCGGCCAAGGTTGGACGAAACAGGCTGGTGCCCCGGCAATCACTGTTGTAACGGAAATTGAAGCCTTGCTTGGCTTGCACCACGCGCTCGTCGGCACGCCAACCGGCGGCGGCGGAACAGTCGATGCGCTCGCCGAGAATGTCGTTCAAGGTGTCGACGCCACGGCGGATCTGTTCGACCAGCTGTGCTTCGCTCCAACGCCCGGTGTTGGCCTGCCAGCCGTGGTGGTCCCACGCGTGCAGGCCCACCTCATGCCCGGCGGCCTTGGCCTGGCGCATCAAATGCCCCAGGTCACGGCCGATCGGCTTGCCCGGCCAGGCGGTGCCGGCCAGCAAGATGTCCAGGCCATACAGCCCGACGGCGTTGGAACGCAGCATCTTCCACAGGAACTGCGGGCGGATGAGGCGCCATAAGTGGCGCCCCATGTTGTCCGGCCCGACACTGAAGAAGAACGTCGCTTTAACCGAGGCTTCATCCAGGGATTCGAGCAACCGTGGCACACCTTCACGGGTGCCGCGGTAGGTGTCGACGTCGATTCGCAAGCCTGCCTGCATTACTTTTTGTCCGCTATTTCGAGCATGGCTTCACGCAGGAAGAAATCCAGCGTGTTGCCGATGGTTTCGCTCATTTCAACGGTCGGCTCCCAATTCAGCAGGCGCTTGGCGTTTTCGATGCTTGGCTTGCGGTGGGCCACATCCTGGTAACCGGTGCCGTAGAACGCCTTGCTTTCTACATCACGGAAACCAGCGAACGGCGGGAAGTTGCCACGCAGCGGGTGCGCTTCGAACTGACGCAGCAGCTCTTCGCCCAACTGACGGATGCTGGCTTCGTTTTCCGGGTTGCCGATGTTGATGATCTGGCCGTTGCACGCGTCGTTGTCGTTATCAATGATGCGCGCCAGGGCCTCGATACCGTCGGCGATGTCGGTGAAGCAACGCTTCTGCTCGCCACCGTCGAACAGGCGGATCGGCGTGCCTTCCACCAGGTTCAGGATTAGCTGGGTGATGGCGCGGGAACTGCCGATACGTGCCGAGTCCAGGCGGTCGAGGCGCGGGCCCATCCAGTTGAACGGACGGAACAGGGTGAAGTTCAGGCCCTTGGCGCCATAGGCCCAGATCACGCGGTCCAGCAGTTGCTTGGAAACCGAGTAGATCCAGCGCTGCTTGTTGACCGGGCCGACCACCAGGTTGGAGGTGTCTTCGTCGAAGTACTGGTCCTGGCACATGCCATAGACTTCGGAGGTCGACGGGAAGATCACGCGCTTGTTGTACTTGACGCAGTAGCGCACCAGCTTGAGGTTTTCTTCGAAGTCCAGCTCGAACACGCGCAGCGGGTTGCGGGTGTATTCGATCGGCGTGGCGATGGCCACCAGCGGCAAGACCACGTCGCATTTCTTGATGTGGTACTCGATCCACTCGGTGTGGATGCTGATGTCGCCTTCCACGTAATGGAAGTTCGGGTGACTGCGCAGGCGCTCGATGGCATCGGAGCCGATGTCCAGGCCATAGACTTCGTAGCGGTCGTCACGCAGCAGGCGCTCGGACAGGTGGTTACCGATAAAACCGTTCACACCCAGGATCAGCACGCGTGTACGGCGTGGCGTGCGGCCGGACTCGGCGCCGCGCAGCACGGAACCGTCGACCAGGCCCAATTCGTTGGCCAGGGAAGGACCGGCCAGATACAGACCGTTGTCGTTGCGCTGGCCGAACTTGACCACCAGGGAGTCTTCACCGCAGGCAATGCGCAGCGGGTTGACGCTGATCACACGGCCCGGCGCCAGGCCTTCGTTGCCCTTGACCACTTCGGCTTGCCACACGATCAGCTTGTGCTCGCCCACGGCGCAGAAGGCACCCGGATACGGCTGGGTGACGGCACGGACCAGGTTGAACAGTTCTTCAGCCGGTTTTTTCCATTCCAGCTTGCCATCGGCAGCGGTGCGGCGACCGAAGTAAGTGGCCTGGCTTTCGTCCTGGGCGGTTTCAGCCAGCTTGCCTTGGGCCAGTTGCGGCAGGGCGTCGCGCAGCAGGTTGCTGGCGGCGTCGCGCAGTTTGGCGTGCAGCGTCAGGCCGGTGTCGTTGCGCTCGATGATGACTTTCTGCTGGGCCAGGATCGCGCCGGCATCGGCACGCGTGACCATGCGGTGCAGGGTCACGCCGGTTTCGGTTTCGCCGTTGACCAGTACCCAGTTGGCCGGGGCGCGGCCACGGTATTTCGGCAGCAGCGAGCCATGCAGGTTGAACGCGCCTTTGCGCGCAGTGGCCAACAGGGGCTCGCTCAGCAGGTTGCGGTAGTAGAACGAGAAAATGTAGTCAGGGTTCAGCTTGGCGATGCGCTCGATCCACAGCGGGTGGTTGGCGTCTTCCGGCGCGTGCACGGGGATGCCGTTACGTGCGCACAGTTGGGCAACGGAACCATAGAAATTGTTTTCCTTCGGGTCGTCGGCATGGGTGAACACAGCAGCAATTTCGTAACCGGTGTTGAGCAGCGCTTCAATGCCTGCACAACCAATGTCGTGGTACGCGAATACAACAGCTTTTGAACTCATGATTGGACCTGATCAGCAGAAGAAGTAGAGGTATGGGAAGACACCAGGCCGTCGACGACGACCACGGGAGCCGGTGCTGCCGGTTGGTTGCGCAGCACTTTTTCGATAAAGAAGCGTGGGCGGGCACGCACGTCGCTGTACATGCGGCCCAGGTATTCACCCAACAGGCCCATGCCGATGAACTGGCCACCGGTGAACACGAACAGCACCGCGAACAGCACGAACAAGCCGTCGCCGGCCCAGTCGGCACCAAAGGCCAGGCGCATGACGATCAACGCCAAGGCAAACAGAATGCCCAGCGCCGCCAGGCTGAAGCCGACGATGGAGAGCAGGCGCAGCGGGGTGGTGGTCATGCAGGTCAGCAAGTCGAACATCAGGCTGATCAGACGCATGGCGCTGTATTTGGATTCGCCGTGTTCACGCTCGGCGTGGTGCACCAGGATCTCGGTGGTGTGGCGGGCAAAGCCGTTGGCCAGGATCGGGATAAAGGTGCTGCGCTCGCGGCAGGCCAGCATCGCATCGACGATGGTGCGGCGGTAGGCGCGCAGCATGCAGCCATAATCGGTCATGGCCACGCCGGTGGAGCGCTGCACGGCCAGGTTGATCAAGCGCGAAGGCCAGCGGCGGAAGGCCGAGTCCTGGCGATTGTTGCGCACGGTGGCTACCACGTCGTAGCCGAGGGCGGCTTGTTCGACCAGGCGCGGGATTTCTTCGGGCGGGTTCTGCAGGTCGGCGTCAAGGGTGATCACCACTTCGCCCCGGCACTGCTCGAAACCGGCCATGATCGCCGCATGCTGGCCATAGTTGCGGTTGAGGATCACCGCGACCACGTTGCTGCCGTCTTCAGCGGCGGCGTCTTCCAGCAGTTGGGCCGAATTGTCGCGACTACCGTCATCCACCAGGATGATTTCGTATTCGTAGGCCAGTTGCTTGCAGGCTGCCGTGGTGCGGCGCAGCAATTCAGGCAGGCTCTCTTGTTCGTTGTAGACCGGGATAACGATCGACACGCAATGAATAGGGTAGGGTTTCAAAGATTCATGACCTCGGGGTTAGAGCAACTTGGCGCGTGGCAACAGCAGCAATCATTGGGCGAAAGTCCAGGCCGCAGGTTAATAAACGGCGCTAAAGATGAAGCGTAATCAAGAGGTTAGACGATATAGCGCGGTTTGCTATGAAGTGCTGTCTTTAAGATTAAGCGTAAAAATGTGGAACAGATATGAAAGGCAGATGAAAAACTCGTTTATTTGACAGGTAGACAGCTAGGGTTCAGCTAAGCAACTAACGGAGCGTCGGCTTAAGTTAGTAAGCGAAATAGGAACTGTCTGTAGGGCAATTGGTTCAACTTGAGCGCCGACGTTCCACCCTCGAATTTTAGTGAAGAATCTTCTCTGCAAGGCGCCCCAAGTGCCGGTAAAGTAAGCCGTCTCTTGCCAGGGTGATCGGATGAATAGCGTGCAGCTTTTACGTGGCCAGTTGCGGCCAGTGTTGATGGGTTTGTTGTTGAGCGTGGCGTGTATCACCACCGTACAAGCCGACGACGGGGTCGCGCTCACGAGCATCGACCAGGTGCCGGATGGGGTGGAGGTGCGTGGCAAGCAGATCGCTGCCTATATTTGGGACGACAAGCAAGGCAAGAATCTGCTGGTGCTCGCCGAGCAGGTCAGCGAGCGTGACGACGACGGCACTCAGTCGGCTTTTGTGTACGCGGCCCAGTATTTGATCGATGGCAACCGCCCCAAACGCGTGTGGATGCTCTACGACGATGTACAGCACTGCGAATTCGACGCCTCGTTGCGCTTCGACCGCGCTGCGACCAAGGTCACCGACCTGACCGGCGATGGCATCACCCAGGCCACCGTGGGCTATTCGCGCACCTGCACCAGTGATGTCAGCCCCAATGAATTCAAGCTGATCATGCATGTCGGCAAGTCGCAGAAGTACCGTTTGCGCGGTGTCGACCGGGTCGGTGCGGCCTGGTGGGACGAGGAGGCCGGCGCCTTGCGCGGCATGCCGTTGCCCAAGGATTGCAGCGTGGCCGGGCAGCAGGCGCTGGTGAGCCAGTACAAGGAGCAGGGCACCGAGCTGCCGTTGCCCGGTTGCTACGGCGACGAGAAGGACTTTGCCAAGGCCCCCGAGGCCTACCTGGCGTTCATGCGCCAGCACTGGTTCGCGCTGATGCAGAAGCAAGACAGCGACTGGAGCCAGGCCCAGGTCCAGCCGCAGGACTCTTCCGAAGATGACGACACGTCCCCGTGATTTTGTGCCAAGGCCGGTCCTGGGTTAGACTCGGCCTTCGCCAATTCACTAAATACCTCGATTAAACAAAGGCTTGCTCGGGGTATTTAAGCCAAAGGCTGACGTATCTTGACTGAGTCTATCCGCAACCCGCTGACCCTTTACCTCACTCGTCTGGCGCCCTCCAGCCAATTGACCATGCGCTACGTGCTGCAAGATGCGGCCGACCGGCTGGGCTTCGAGGACATCAACCTTGAAGACATCGACTGGCACCTGCTGCAACCCGAACACGTGATCGCTCTGGTTGCCGCCTTGCGTGAGGATGGCTATGCGCCGAACACCTCATCGCTGTACGTCAATGCGGTGCGTGGCGTGATGAACGAAGCCTGGCGGATGAACTTGATCAGCCAGGAACACCTGTTGCGCATGCGCACCGTCAAGGCTGCGCCGGGCACACGCCTGAGCCAGGGTCGCAACTTGCGGCGCAGTTTGATCCGCGAAATGATGGAAGTCTGCGCCGCCGACCCACGCCCGCAGGGCCTGCGCGATGCGGCGGTGATTGGGATTCTCTATGGTTCCGGCATGCGCAAGTCGGAGTCGGTCAACCTCGACCTGGCCCAGATCAATTTCGAAGAACGTAGCTTGCGGGTGATCGGCAAGGGCAACAAGGAGTTGATCAAGTACGCGCCGGATTGGGCGTTCGCCAAGTTGCAGGCGTGGCTGGCGTTTCGCCGCGAACAGCTCAAGGAAGGCGAGCAGGACGACAGTTTCCTGTTCAACCGTATCCGCCGTGGCAGCCATATCACCCGCGAACGCATCACCAAGCATGCGATCTACTACATCGCCCGCCAGCGTGGCGAACAGGTAGGCGTAAAAATCATGCCCCATGATTTCCGCCGCTCGTTCATTACGCGGGTGATCGAGGAGCATGACCTGTCGATTGCGCAGAAACTGGCACACCACACCAATATCCAGACCACCGCCAGCTATGACGTGCGCGACGACAATGAGCGACGGCGGGCGGTGGACCGGTTTGATCTCTAATTTTTTCGGATGATGGCGTCATTTAATTAAGGAGAATGGAATGGATACAACGCTTGAAAGGGTATCGGTGCTTACGCTCGGGGCGCTGCTGCTATGGGGGGCGGTGGCTGTATTGATTTGCGCCTGGATTCGAAGCGGTAGACTGATCGGAAATTGGACGGCCGCGCGTCAGAATATGGTTCTGGGATTGCTGCTAGTGCTGGCGTCTGTTTCGACGTCGACCTACTCATGGAATCAAGTCGATCAATTCAAGACTTACCAGAGCGCAGAAACTGAGGCCCTACAAGACGATATCGATAGAAGGAACGCCGACACCTATAAAAAGAACTGCGACCGACGCTCTGATAAGACCCAGCCGTGCCCACCCGCGAAGCCAGGGGTCAAGCTTTCCGTGTATAGCGAACCACTGCACCACTCACTGGACAAAGTGGTTGAAATCATTGGTTTAGTCCTCGGGCTTTTGGGCGGTGCATTGGGCGTTAACCTGATTACCGATGGGCTACTCAAGAAAGATCCGCCGAAGTACAGCTTGGTCAGGCGTAACGAAAGCCGAGTAACGCGAACATTCGGCTTAAAAGGCTGGAAACATGAAGAGCTCACTGTCGAATACCATCTCCCGTCATCAGCCGAGTCGGCTAAACCGCCCACGTCGTAGCGCACTCCGCCCCCTCTGATACGCGGCCCCACACGGGCCGCAATGTGCAATGATCAGGAGGACGGCGGGGCGCTCGCCAAGTGAGCCGGCAGGCGGCGCAAGGTCCACAACGTGGTAAGCATTGCGGCGATGGCGCACAACGCAATGCCAATCAGCATCGGCGCTGGCGTGTGATCCGCGAACACACCGATCACCGTCATGGACACGGCTGCCGTGATCATCTGGATCGCACCGAGCAAGGCCGACGCAGAACCGGCCACCGCGCCGTGGTCCTCCAGAGACAGCACGCCGGCAGCCGGCAACAACAAGCCGAGGAAACCAAAGCCGATAAACAGCAACGTCATCATCAAGGCCAGGCTGTCGATCCATAACGTGGTGGCGGCGAGTACAGCCATAACCGCCGCCACGGCCACCACCGACCAACGAATCAGCGGCGCCAGGCCAAAGCGTGCGCTGAGGCGTGCAGTGAGTTGGCTCATGGCGAAGAACGACGCAGCATTCACGGCAAACCCCAGGCTGAACTGCGTGGGCGTCAGGCCGTAATGTTCGATGTACACGAACGGCGCGCTGCCGATAAACACAAAGAACGTCGCCAAACCGAATCCGCACACCACCGACAAACCGATAAATACCGGGTCACGCAGCAACGCACCGTAGCTGCTGAAGGCGTTGCCCAGGGTCTTGCCCAAGCGCCGTTCGGCCGGGTGAGTTTCCGGCAGTTGTACGATGGTCATCACCAGGCACGCCACTGAGAGCACCGCCAGCACGGCAAACACTTCGCGCCAACTCCACAGCGAAATCACCAGGCTACCGGCGAGCGGCGCGAGAATCGGAGAGACACTCATCACCAGCATCAGCAACGCCATGAGTTTCGCGGCTTCATGCCCGGTGTACAGGTCACGCACGATGGCCCGTGGAATCACCATGCCCGCGCACGCACCGAACGCCTGCAGGGCCCGAAAGGCGATCAGTGATTCGATGGTAGGCGCCAATGCGCAACCGACACTGGCCACGGCAAAAATCACCAGGCCGGCATAAATCGGCGGCTTGCGCCCGAACACATCACTGATCGGGCCGTAGAACAACTGGCACACGCCGACGATGACAAAAAACACCGTGAGGCTCATCTGCACCAACGCCGGCGAGGCGTGCAGGCTCGCGCCCAGGGTCGGCAAGGCCGGCAGATAAATGTCGATGGCGAAGGGGCCGACGGCGGTGATCAAGCCCAGCAGCAGGGCCAGGCGGGCGATACTTCGAGACATGGGCAATTCCGGGCGGAGCAAACAAAGGTCGGCCAGCTTAAGGGATCTGCGCAGATCCGCAAACTTAGGCTTCAATAAGCAGTATGGATGGCCGATAACATGAGCAGCGGGGCTTCTACGGTTGGGTTCTCAACCGGCTGACCAGGCACGGGGATACCAGCATGACGATCAAACTGCGCTTGATGCTGTTGATAGCGACCGGATTGCTCACTGCCTTGATCATGAGCCTGGCCGGCTACCTGGGAAACACCCGGATGGGCACTGCCGTGCAGGACAACGAAGTGAGCATGACGGTGCTGCGCAACCACATGGAAGCCGACATGATGCACGACGCCCTGCGCGCCGATGTGTTATCGGCGATGCTGGTGGGCCTGGGTAAAAGCACCAGCAGCAAGGCCGACGTCGATAGTTCTCTAAAAGAGCACGCCGAACACTTTCGGCAAGTGTTGGCAGATAACCTCAAGCTGCCGCTGGACGATTCGCTCAAGGCAAGCCTGGAAAAAATCAAACCCAGCCTGGATAACTACATCGCCACCGGCGAACGCATCGTCGCCCTGGCATTGGATAATCCTGAAGCCGCGCGCGGCGAACTGGGTACATTCAATGCCGCGTTCAGCCAGTTGGAAGATCAAATGGCGAGCCTGAGCGAGTTGATCGAAACCAATACCCAGCAGACCAGCGTCGGTACGCGACAGGCCATCAGCAACGCCAACTTCACGCTGGGCGCGGTGTTGATCGCCAGTCTTTTACTGCTGCTGGCCCAGGGGCGCTGGGTGATCCTCAGCATCATGGGGCCCCTACAGGCGGCCAGCCGCATTGCCGACAGCATCGCGCGTGGCAACTTGAGTGAACCTATCGTCGAGCCCCGGCGCAAGGATGAAGCCAGCGCCTTGATCCGCAGCCTCACCACCATGCAAAAGGACCTGCGCGGCATGATCGAAGTGGTGCGCAGCAACGCCCATGGCGTCAATGGCATGAGCGAGCAACTGAGCCGCGGCTGCCATGAAGTGGCCGGCAGCAGCCAGCAACAGAGCGCCGCCGCCAGCACCATGGCCGCTGCTGCAAGTGAGATGACCGCGAGCATCGAGGAAATCACCCGGCACGCCGGACGCGCACTGGACATGGCCAACCAGGCGGAAACCTTGGCCAAGGACGGCGGCCGGGTGATTCATCAGGTGGTCAGTGACATGGACGGCATCGCTCGTTCCGCACAGCAATCCGCCCAAGTGATTCGCACGCTGGACAAGGAGTCCGAGGCCATTTTCAGCATTATCCAAGTGATCAAGGGGATCGCTGACCAGACTAACTTGCTGGCCCTGAATGCCGCGATTGAGGCCGCCCGTGCCGGCGAGCAGGGGCGCGGATTCGCTGTGGTTGCTGATGAAGTGCGCAACCTTGCCGGACGCACCAGCGCATCGACCCAGGAAATTGCCGCCATGGTCGGGCGTATCCAGCAGAACACTCGGGAAGCGGTGACCAGCATGGAGGAGGGCGTTGCTCAGGTGGACAAAGGCATGGCGGTAACCGCCGAAGTGGAGCGGGCAATTCGCGAGATTCTCCAAGCGACGTTGAACACCACGGAAATGGTCAACGATATCTCCCGGACGATCGGCGAGCAGAGCCTGGCCAGCAATGAAATTGCGCACCAAGTGGAGATGATTGCGGGGATGTCGCAGAACAATAGCCGAGTGATCGAGCAGACAGCGTCGACCACCGATGAACTGTCCAACCTGGCAGGAAAGCTGTCGCAGTCGGTTGATCGATTTCAGATGTAACTAATTGATTTAACTCAACTAAATAGTCATTTAGTTGAGTTGGCTCTCAGGGCAGGGGACTCAAGACTGGGAGAGGGTGGCCATACGCCGCTCGGCGATACGCTCAACGGTTTGCATATGCTCCGTGCCCCATTGGCACAGCGCACCCAACGCAGTCGCCAAGGATCGCCCGAACGGTGTCAGCGAGTACTCGACCTTGGGCGGTATTTCCTGGAAATCCACCCGGAAAATGATCTCGTCACGCTCCAATTCCTTGAGTTGCTGGATTAGCACCTTATCGGTCACGCCGCCAATCGCGCGCCTTAATTCCCCATATCGATGAACATTTTGCGCCAAGTTGAACAGCACCAGCGGCTTCCATTTACCGCCAATCACCGCCAGGGCGGCCTCGAGCCCGCAATTGAATGAGTGGTTGGCCATGATCCAGAGGACTCCGCATAGGGTACTTACTTAAAGGTGCATACTATTCAAAAGAATAGCGCAGATCTACAGTTGGGCCTCAACCTCATTCATCGGAGTTCACCATGAGCAGGCTCAACGGAAAAATCGCAGTCATTACCGGCGGCAACAGCGGCATCGGCCTGGCAACTGCCATTCGCTTTGCGGCGGAAGGCGCACAAGTCGTCATTGTAGGACGTCGACAAGAGGAACTGGACAAGGCGCTGCAACTGATAGGTCCTGAAGCCATCGCCATACAAGGCGACATTTCAAAACTGGACGACCTTGATCGCGTGTTCACCCAGGTCAAAGCAGCCAAAGGCCGGGTCGACGTGCTGTTCGCCAACGCAGGCCTGGGGGATTTCCAACCGATCGGCTCGATCACCGAGGAATCGTTTGACCGTACCTTCGGCATCAACGTCAAAGGCACGCTGTTCACCGTACAAAAAGCCTTGCCACTGATGAGCGCCGGCAGCTCGGTGATCCTCACGGGTTCGACCACAGGCACCATGGGCACACCGGCATTCAGCGTGTACAGCGCTACGAAAGCGGCGCTGCGTAACTTTGCCAGGAGCTGGGCGCTGGATCTCAAAGGTACGGGCATTCGTGTCAACGTACTCTCACCAGGGCCGATCTCGACACCGGGTCTGGACCTGGCGCTTTCAGGTACTGGACAGAAAGACGCAATCATCGACGACATGACCGCGCAGGTTCCATTGAGCCGTATTGGCAAGCCCGAGGAAGTTGCAGCGGCAGCGTTGTTCCTGGCATCGGATGAAAGCAGCTTCATGACCGGCAGTGAGATGTTTGTCGATGGTGGCTTTGCTCAGGTTTGAGTGAGATAGGGGTTTTGCCTGTTGAAATGTGATGGGCACTGCCCCTGATTGCGCATTAGGATATTACGTATAATGTATATTATGTTAAATGATGTATTACGCTATGCGTGTCACCCAGCGACTTTGTAGATCTCAGCAACCACCTGCTTCACTGCGTCTTCGATCGCACCTTCATTCCGGCACATCACCCAGCCATGATCCGCAACCGCCTGCTCGAACATCTCTGTGCATGCAACATGCTCTGCATACTTCTGGATTACCGTACCGCCCAATCCTCGCGACCGTGCAACTGCCCTTGCCCACGAAATATCCGGCGCGGTGACAACGCCGACATGCACATCCGGCACTCGCACGTCCCGCTCCCGGTTCAACTGGAGAATCTCTGCAAACGAGATGGTGTGTCGAAACGCAGCATCGGACGGATACCAGCGATCAATCAGGATAATGCTGTCCAACGGCTGCTGAGTCAGTACGTTCCGGGATATCCAGCTGCGACTCTCGGCAAAACGCTCGCACACAGCCCATTCCAGATCCCGCGAGGGATTTCTGGCAAGTTCGTTAACCAGGGCCATGGTTTCCCTTCTGTAGGGATCGCTTTTTCTCTCGCAAAGTCGGATGACTTTCTTGTTATGCGACCTCAGCGTTGCCGTTACTGCCTCCAACAGCGTAGTTTTGCCGGTGCCTTTGGGCCCATCCAGGGAAACAAAAAACGGAATATTCATTTGTCATACAGTGATCAGGATAATGATAACCACGCCTCTTCTTGTCGACGTGATTGAGTGATCGACCCAGCCGGTAGTTATATCTGTGAAAAAGAGTGAGCTTCCCGTAAAAACCTGCGTGACCTGTGGACTTCCCTTCACGTGGAGGAAGAAATGGGCACGCTGCTGGGATGAAGTGCGTTACTGCTCGGAGCGTTGCCGGCGCAGCAAAAGCTGACCCTGCTCCAGCAGCTGACTAATCAGCTGCCAGGAGCTTTTTGACTTCGGCGATGATCAAGTCGATGTTGAAGGGTTTGGCCAATACAGCATCAAAAAGATCCGATCTCTCTATTCCGATATGCGCCTGAGCACCGCTTATCAAGATGATCGGCAATTGATTTGCCGCAGGCAGCGCTCGAATGGCGGTGGCGAATTCCTCGCCGTCCATGACCGGCATCATATAGTCGGTAATGATCAAAGCAGGCCGTTCTCTATCGAGAACCTCAAGTCCTTTTCGACCATTGCTCGCCGTTACGACCATGTACCCCTCATCCTCCAGCGCGAAGCTAAGGATGTCAGCGATCAAATACTCGTCGTCGACGACCAGGATGGTGGTCATGTTAATTCAACCCACACAAAAGCTTAAGAAATTGAACCGGGCGATGACTCAGCGGGGACCGATGGTTCATGTCTTGAAGCCTTTTTCAGGAAAACATCATAATCACGGATGATGACCTCAAATCGTGAGGGATCGTAAGAGCTGTCTCTTACCTTAAGAATGGATAGCGTCCGGCTTAGTTCAGAGTGATTCTCAGAAAACCGCATCAGCATCAGGTTGTCGACGATGCTAGACAGGTCAGAGTTTGGTGCGCTGACCTCTGAACCAAATAGATCGCGCATTTCCCAGGAGGCAAATACCGTAACGCCCCTGGATCGCAGCTCGTTCATCAGTGCACTGAAGAAGTCAGTAATCCGTGCGGGATTCGTCGAGACTCGCGTCATACCGCTAAGGCTATCGAGAAACACGCGCTTGATGCCCTTCTCTTCTACGAGACTCAGTAGTCGTGTGCCCAACCCATCCAGCAACCCCTCAGTAGTAGGCTGCCAGGCAATGCTCAAGGCGCCGCTGCCTTCCATGCCCTTTATATCGATACCGAGTGATTGGCCTTTGAGTCGCAACCGTTCCGGGCTTTCGTAGAAGCCAAAATGCAGGCCCGGTGCTTCCACAGTCGACTCAGCCAGAAATTTGAGGCCAAGGGTGGTTTTACCAATACCGGAAGGGCCGATTACTAGAGTCACGCTGGAACTGTGCAGCCCCCCGCCTAGGATGTCGTCCAGTGATTCAATCCCACTGGCGATACGGGTCATGTCGGCGCTGTCGGGAGACGACGGGTGGCTGTAGAGACTTTCGAGTCGCGGGTAAACCACCAAGCCATTTTCGGTAATTTCACACTCGTGAAGACCGGTCATTGCTGAGCTGCCGCGAGTTTTACGAAGCTGAATTCGACGCACTGACCGAGTGCCGAACAGCTCCTCGCCCATCTCAATCACCCCATCAACCATGGTGTGCTCAGGGCTGCCGTCGTCCAGACGGGAACTGGTGAGAAACAGCACTGTGCAACCTGCGAAAGCGGCGTGCCCTTGCAACTCGGAAATGAATTTCTTGGTATCGATGTGCGAATCTGCTTTGGAGCGCGCATTGAGCAAGCCGTCTACTACCATCACTGTGGCTTTTTGACGGCTTATCTCGCGCCGCAGCAGTTTCACCACCTCGTCCAGTCCGTCGTTTTCCAACGTGTCAAACGCACTGACAAATTGGATTTCGGCGCCAACCTTGGAGGCGTCGAAGAAGCTCAGAGTCGAAAGGAATTGAAAAAGTCGGTCGTGTGATTCGGCCAGCAGCGTGGCGACCAGAACCCTTCCTCCATTGTTCGCATGATGGAACCCAAGCTGGTTGGCAAGGATCGTTTTTCCAGACCCTGGGCGCCCTTGGATGATGTATGAAGCGCCTGCTACCAGCCCACCCTTGAGCAGAGCGTCTAGCCCTTCGATTCCACTTTGAAGGCGTTTTAGCTTTTCCACGATACGACCCTGATCTGAAAAACAGGCTGTTTAAGCCGAGTGAAGCGGAATGCTAACCCCATTTTTGCTCTGGAGCCATTCCCGCCTCTCCATAACCCTAATGCTGAAACGTCATCATCCCCCGCTCTTCTGCATGTTAATCTCGCTCCACCACGAATAGACATTGATCGTCACAAGACGATGACCAGAACCAGGAAAGCCCATGCCAAAGATTTCTCACTCAGCCCTGCGCCGCAAATTCCGTGAATTGCTTGCTACCCCAACCTGCGTTGAAACCGCGTCCGTCTTTGACCCGATGTCCGCGCGTATTGCCGCTGACCTGGGTTTCGAAGTCGGCATCCTCGGTGGCTCCGTTGCTTCGTTGCAGGTACTGGCCGCGCCCGATTTCGCGTTGATCACCCTGAGTGAGTTCGTTGAGCAAGCCACCCGTATTGGCCGTGTTGCCCAGTTGCCGTTCATCGCCGATGCCGACCATGGCTACGGTAACGCGCTGAACGTGATGCGCACTGTCGAAGAGCTTGAGCGTGCCGGTGTGGCCGCGTTGACCATTGAAGACACGTTGCTGCCCGCGCAATTCGGGCGCAAGTCCACCGACCTGATTTCCATTGAAGAAGGCATCGGCAAGGTCCGCGCGGCGCTGGAAGCCCGTGTTGATCCTGAACTGTCGATCATTGCCCGCACCAACGCCGGTGTGTTGCCGACCGAGGCTGTGATCGAGCGCACCCTGGCGTATCAGAAAGCCGGTGCCGATGGGATTTGCATGGTGGGTGTGGCTGACTTCGAGCACCTGGAGAAGATCGCCGAGAACCTGACCGTGCCGCTGATGCTGGTGACGTATGGCAATCCTAAGCTCAATGACGCCAAGCGCCTGGCCAGCCTCGGTGTACGTGTGGTGGTTGCCGGCCATGGCGCCTACTTTGCCGCGATCAAGGCGACCTATGACAGCCTGCGTGCCCAGCGCCAGTTGACCCACAGCACCGATAACCTCAGTGCTACCGAGTTGACGCACACCTATACCTTGCCTGAAAACTACGTGGCCTGGGCTGAAGAGTTCATGGACGTCAAAGAGTAATACGCAAGCTGGGACGAGGGGTGCAACACCCTCCTCCTCCAGCCATTATGCGTCGTTGAGCACTGTGAACCCATAGCACATAACTCGTGTGTATTTGCGTGGATTATCAGGGCTAATCACGCGCCGTAACCTGTGCTCCAAAGCGCAAGCACACCGCCTTGCGCAGCACACAAACGGAGCTTCCCATGACCCTTTCCAACACCCGTCAACTCGAAGGCAAAGTCGCGCTGATCACCGGCGCCAGTTCCGGCATTGGTCGAGCGGCCGCTGTCGTCCTGGCCCAGCGCGGCGCGAAGATCGTGGCTGCTGCCCGCCGTCAGAGCGAGCTGGACGACGTGGTTGCCGAGATCACTGCCAATGGCGGCACCGCGTCCTCCATCGTCGTCGACGTGACCCGCGAAGCCGACATCATCGCCATGGTCAAATTTGCCGTGGACACCTATGGCAAGCTGGACATCGCCTTCAACAATGCCGGCACCGAAGGCGTGTTCGCGCCGCTGGTCGAACAGGACAATGCACGCTTCGACCTGGTGTTCGAGCCGAATGTGCGCGGGGTTTTCAACTGCATGAAGTACCAAGCCAAGGTAATGCTCGAACAGGGTTTTGGCAGCATCATCAATAACGCGTCCATGGGCGGCGTGATCGGTTTCGAGAATGCCGCGCTGTATATCGGCACCAAGCACGCCATTGTCGGTATGACCAAGACCGCGTCCATCGAATGGTTCAAGCAGGGCGTGCGGGTCAATGCGCTGTGCCCGGGCCTGATCGAGACGCCGTTCCACCATCGCGGGATCTGGCCGTCGGTGGACGCCCAGCACGCTTTCGCCGCCAGCACCCCGGCCAGCCGGTTTGGCACCGCCGAAGAGATGGCGACGGTGGTGGCGTTCCTAGGGTCGGAAGATGCCAGCTACGTGTCCGGCCATGCCTTGTTGGCAGATGGCGGCTACTCGGTGGCCTGACGGTTACGGGTCTGGAAGAAGTCGATAAATGCCCGGAGCTTTCCGGGCATTTGCGCACGGTTGGCGTAATACAGGTGGAAGGTCTCGGCGGGCGCCGCGCAGTGTTCAAGCAACGCCACCAGTGCACCGCTGGCGATATCCGCCTGGGCAAACGGGCGGAACACCAGGGCCACGCCGCAACCCAGGCGCGCAGCCGACAAGGTGGTGCGCATTTCATCCAGCACCAGGCGCCCCTTCACCTCAATCGCGACAGTGGCCTTGCCGATGCGAAACGTCCAATCCATGTACGGCCCGCGGCTGCTCAGGCGCTGGTGGATGCAGTCGTGGGCCAGCAGGTCTTCGGGTGTGTCCAGCGGTGCCGAGCGCGCCAGGTACGCGGGCGCCGCCACGGCCACCATCGGCTGCGACGTGCCAAGCGGCACGGCGATCATGTCGCGCTGCAAGGCCTGGCCCAGGCGAATGCCGGCATCGAAACCTTCGCCAATGATGTCGCTCAAGCCATTATCGAGCGCGATATCCAAGGTGATTTCCGGGTACTGCGTGAGGAATGCCGCCACGTGCGGCTCGATCAGCGAGGCATAGGCCACGTAGGAACTGTTGATCTTCAATGCGCCGTAAGGGCGGCTGGCGGTGTCGTGCACTTGCTGCACCGAGAAGCGAATCTGCTCCAGTGCCGGTGCCAGGGTGTCGAGCAGTTGGCTGCCGGACTCGGTCAGCGCCACGCTGCGGGTGGTGCGGTTGAACAGGCGCACACCCAATTGCGCTTCAAGCTGCTTGATGGTCTTGGACATGGCCGTGGGCGTGACCTCCATCTCGGCTGCCGCCCGCGCGAAATTCAGATGACGGGCCACACATTCGAACGCGATCAGCGCCGGCAAGTGGGTGGATTTCAGGCTCATGCAGCGTCTCGATGGGTTAAGCCAACAGTGTTGCGCAGCATAAGTGAGTTCAACTAAGCCGCCCACTGAAAATACTGCCCACGCAAAAAAATCCGCCGCAGAGTCTGCGGCGGCAACCAAAGGATTTTGTCGAAGCAGAGCGGCTAAGACAGGCCCAACGCTACACCCGCGCCGGGTTAAATACCGTGAAGTTTAATTAATCGAGTTTCATCCGGAAGACCGCTACAGGCCGCGCAGACTGGGCTTAGAATCAACCTCGGCAACCATGCCGAACACAATAAAAAACCGTAACAGCTCACCTGCAAACATCTGCCCATACCACGTTATGCACCATCCAATAAGTGCGGTGTTTCTGTGCGCGCGTTCATTATTCCGGGGAAGTCACAACATGATTAAACAGTCGAGCCTGTTAGCACTAGCGGTGTGTGCCGGTATCAGCCAAATGGCCTTTGCAGACTCCGTCAGCGACCAGGCAGATGCCAAGGGGTTTATCGAGGGCAGCAGCATCACCGGGCTGCTGCGCAACTACTACATGAACCGCAACCGTGAAGGCGGTCGGGCTGACAACCGCGACTGGACCCAAGGCGCAATGCTCAACTACGCCTCGGGCTTTACCCAAGGCACCATTGGTTTCGGCGTGGATGCCTATGCCTACGGCGGGCTGAAACTGGATGCCACCCATGAATACGCGGGCACCGGCAACCTGCCGACCGACCGGCACGGCGATCCCGAAGACGCCTACGGCTCGGTTGGCGCCGCCGTGAAAATCAAAGTGTCCAAGACTCAACTCAAATTCGGTGACATGCAGCCCACCGCGCCCGTCTTCGCCACCGGTGGCACGCGCCTGTTGCCGCAGACCGCCACCGGTTTCGACCTGACCAGCAGCGAAATCGCCGGCCTGGACCTGGAAGCCGGGCACTTCACCAGCACCAACAGCGGCATGACCAGCAACCATGACCACGATATCTATGCGACCTACGCCAACATCGCCGCCAACAGCGCAAGCTTTGTCGGCGGCAAATACACCTTTACCCCGTCCCTGAGCGCCACGCTGTATGCCGGCGAGCTGGAAGACATCTGGCGCCAGTACTACACCAACCTCAACTATGTGATTGCGCTGGCGCATGACCAGTCCCTGGCGCTGGACGGCAACCTGTACCGCACCCTCGACACGGGCAGCGCCAAGGCCGGGGCGATCAACAACACCACCTACTCGGTGGCGGCAGCCTACTCGTTCCTGCAGGCGCACACGCTGACGCTGTCGTTCCAGAAAGTGCATGGCGACACGCCGTTCGACTACATCGGCACGGGCAACAACGGTGCGGGCGAAGGCGGTGATTCGGTGTACCTGGCCAACTCGGTGCAATGGGGCGACTTCAACGGCCCGGGCGAGCAGTCGTGGGGTATCCGTTATGACCTCAACGTGGCCAGTTATGGCGTGCCGGGGCTGAGTTTCATGGCGCGCTACATCAACGGTTCCGACATCAATGGCACCCACACACCGGACCACAGCGCCTACGTAGGCGACTACGGTGCCGATGGCGCCCACCACGAGACGGATGTGGAAGCCAAGTACGTGATCCAGAGCGGTCCGGCGAAAAACCTGTCGTTGCGCCTGCGTGATGCGATCGTGGCCTCAAACGCCGACCAGCGCGATGGTGATCTCAATGAGCTGCGGTTGATCGTCGATTATCCGTTTACGCTGCTGTAAGTGGCCTTTGTGGTGAGGGGGCAAGCTCCCTCACCACTGGGCTGCATCAGCCCACCCAACCCACTGCGGTCTTGGGAATGACTTCCGACTCATCCAGCTTCGACGCGAACATACTCACAGCCTCCACCGCGTCACTGGTACTGGTGCGAATCTGCAGGATCACCGAACCAGCCTGATCAGCCAAGCTGACGCCGCGTTGCGCACCCTCCTGGGTGGCGTTCATGCTGGTCACTGCGTCACGGGTTTCCGAGAGGATCATGCCGATCATCTCGGCAATTTCCGCCGTCGAGCGGCTGGTCCGCCCGGCCAGTTGCCGGACTTCATCGGCTACCACCGCAAAGCCTCGCCCTTGATCGCCCGCACGCGCTGCCTCAATCGCCGCGTTGAGGGCCAACAAGTTGGTCTGGTCGGCAATCCCCCGAATGGTGTTGACGATGGCAGTGATCTGCTCGGAACGATCGCCCAGTTGCCCCACCAGCCGTGCAGAGGCGCCGATGTTGTCGGCGATGCGGCGCATTTCGCTGGCAGTCTCCTGGATCACCTGGGTGCCATGTTCGGCAAAACGCTCGGTCTCGGAGGAAATATGGTAGGCCCGCGACGCACCACGGGAGTCTTCTTCGAATTTTTCCACGCGCTCGGTGATGTCGCTGGCGAACTTGACGATCTTGATCAGCTTGCCGTCGCCGTCGTAGACAGGGTTGTAACTGGCTTCCAACCACACCACCCGGCCATGTTTGCCCAGGCGCTTGAATTGCCCGGTAAAGAATTCGCCATTGTTCAGGCGACGCCAGAAATCGGTGTATTCGTGGCTGTTGATCAGGGTCGGCTCGCAAAACAAGCGGTGGTGTTTGCCTTTGAGTTCCGCCAGCGAATACCCCATCACGTTCAAGAAGTTTGTATTCGCGTCCAATACGTGGCCGCCAAGATCGAACTCGATCACGGCCATGGCCCGGTCCAGAGCGGCCAGTTTGCTGGAGGTGGCCGCTTCCACCTCCACTTTGTCGGTGACGTCCAAGGCGTACTTGACCACTTTCAGCACTTGTCCGCGTTCATCCAGGACCGGGTTGTAACTCGCTTCCAGCCAGGTGGTCTTGCCGTTGGCATGAACCCGTTTGAAGGTGCCTGAAACGAACTTGCCGGCTTTCAAATCACTCCAGAATTGGCTATAGGCCGAACTACTGGTCAGCGCCGGTAAGCAAAAGTCGCGGTGGGATTTGCCGGCCAATTGATCCGCGCTGTAGCCCAGGGTCTTGAGAAAATTATCGTTGGCGCGCAATACCTTGCCATTGAGATCGAATTCGACCACGGCCATGGAGCGTTCCAGCGCGACAATCAGTCCTTTGTACTCAGTGGATTCGGCCGTCCTGGCCGCCAGTTCTGTTTTGAGTGCTTTATTGAACATGACGTACCCTCAGCCGTGCGGAAAAACCGTTCTCTTGATTGGCTATCGGCTGGGAAATACGCGACTTTATGCGGCATAAATGTTTATTTTTTTGGCGCCAGATTATTGCTCTAGGTCCCGTTACTCAAGGCTTTGCGTCGGGCAGTGACAACCGCTCTCGCATGCCGCTGCTCGCAGCAGGGCCAGCCTGCAAAACGCACTGATCCATCGGCACGACCTGCCCCTCGGCACTTGCGAGCATTGGTTGTACCGGCCTGCCCGTCCCACGCTCCACCAACTCGACACTGGTACCCTCCTCGGCGTAATGCCGATTGCCCCAGGCCACCAGCGACATCAGCACCATGCGGAAATCCTCGCCCTTCTCCGTCGGCACATATTCGTAGCGCGGCGGACGCTCGCTGTAGGCCTGGCGTTCGAGCATGCCCGCCTCCACCAACGCGTTGAGGCGGCGCGTCAACATATTCGGCGCGATGCCCAGGCTGCGCGAGAACTCGTCGAAGCGGCGCAGGCCGTGCAAGGCGTCGCGCATGATCAGAATGCTCCACCACTCCCCTACCCGCTCAAGGCTGCGGGCGATCGGGCATTCGTCGCTGATGAGGGACTTGCGTTGCATGGGGATTCCTGTGGGTCAGTGCAAATGTGTGTGACGCCATGTTACTTTCATGATGATAGTGACGTCCATAGGGTCTGTTCCCTCACCGCAACCGGAGTCGATTGATCATGAGTAAACGCATTGTTGTGACAGGCATGGGCGCGCTGACGCCGTTGGGCGCTGACGTGGAATCTACCTGGCGCCGCCTGTTGGCCGGGCAATCGGGCATTCGCCGCCTGCCGGAAGAGTTGATCGGTGACTTGGCCGTCAGTATCGGTGGCCAGGTACAAAGCAGCGTGCAGGACCCTGAAGCCGGATTTGACCCGGATCGCCTGCTCGCAGCCAAGGAACAACGCAAGATGGACCGCTTTATCCTGTTCGCACTGGCGGCGGCGGATGAAGCCTTGAAGCAGGCCGGCTGGGCGCCGAACACAGTGGAACAACAGGAACGCACGGCGACCATCATTGCGTCTGGCGTCGGCGGTTTCCCAGCGATTGCCGATGCAGTGCGCACCACTGACAGCAAAGGCCCGCGCCGATTGTCCCCATTTACCATCCCGTCCTTCTTGAGCAACATGGCCGCCGGGCATGTGTCGATCAATTACGGCTTGAAAGGCCCGTTGGGCGCGCCGGTGACGGCTTGTGCCGCGGGTGTGCAGGCTATCGGTGATGCGGCGCGGATGATTCGTGCCGGTGAAGTCGATGTAGTGGTGTGCGGCGGCGCGGAAGCGGCGATTCATCGGGTCAGTCTGGCCGGTTTTGCGGCAGCGCGAGCCCTGTCCAGCGACTTCAATGACAGCCCTGAGCGGGCTTCGCGGCCATTCGACCAAGCGCGCGACGGTTTTGTCATGGGCGAAGGCGCTGGCATCCTGGTCATCGAAGCACTCGAACACGCCCTAGCCCGTGGCGCGCAGCCGATTGCGGAGTTGGTGGGCTACGGCACCAGTGCCGACGCCTATCACATGACGGCCGGCCCGGAAGATGGCGATGGTGCGCGACGCGCCATGCAGCAAGCCTTGCGCCAGGCAGGAATCGAGGCGGCCCAGGTGCAGTACTTGAACGCTCACGCTACTTCCACCCCGGTGGGCGATAAGGGCGAACTGGCGGCGATCAGGACGGTATTTGGCGCTAACGGCAGCCCGGCGATCAGCTCGACCAAATCCGCTACCGGTCACCTGTTGGGCGCTGCGGGCGGTATCGAAGCCATCTTCACCGTACTCGCCCTGCGCGATCAGGTCGCCCCGGTCACCCTCAACCTGGAAACCCCCGACGCGCTTGCGGATGGCCTGGACCTGCTGCGCGGTGCAGCCCGGCCGATGCCCATTGAATACGCGCTGTCCAACGGCTTCGGCTTTGGCGGCGTGAATGCCAGCGTGCTGTTCCGCCGCTGGGCGTAGTTTGCCCCTGCGGTATTTTTCGGGGACCATGGGCGCCTTTCTGAACCTGCCAACGAGAGGCGCCCATGACTAACCACGACCTGCACTACACCCCGGACCCCGATGCCGACTCGATTTCTTCGGATGTGATTGGCTTCAACGGCATCCTGGTGTCCACCCAGATCCCGACCCGCGCCGATGGCAGCCTGGAACTGGGCGATATCACCCTGCAAAGCGAATGCACCCTGCAAGCCTTGAAAGTCGCCCTGGAAAAGGCCGGTAGCTCCATGGACCGGGTGATGCACCTGACCATTTATCTGACGGATATGGCTGATCGTGCCGCCTTCAACGAGGTCTACAAACGCTTCTTTGCCAAGCCCTGGCCCGTGCGTGCGGCGGTTGGCGTTGCCGCGTTGGCGGTAGACGGCATGCGCGTGGAAGTCACCGCGATGGCTGCTCAAGCCTGAGTGGGTGCCGGTCAGGCATTTCACAGCTACAATGCGCGCCTCAACCGTGACAAGCCTGACTAAAAAAACTATGTCCTTGCCCAAGCATCACCTGGAATTGCTCAGCCCTGCCCGCGATGTCGCCATCGCGCGCGAGGCGATCCTGCATGGCGCCGACGCCGTGTACATTGGCGGCCCGAGCTTCGGCGCGCGCCATAACGCCTGTAATGACGTGAGCGATATCGCGTCATTGGTGGAATTCGCCCGCCGTTATCACGCGCGCGTCTTCACCACCATCAACACCATCCTGCATGACAACGAACTGGAACCCGCGCGCAAGCTGATCCATCAGCTCTACGATGCCGGCGTCGACGCATTGATCGTGCAAGACCTGGGCGTGATGGAGCTGGATATTCCGCCCATCGAGCTGCACGCCAGCACCCAGACCGATATTCGCACCCTGGGCCGCGCCAAGTTCCTCGACCAGGCCGGTTTCTCGCAGCTGGTATTGGCCCGTGAGCTGAACCTGCAGGAAATCCGTGCCATTGCTGACGAAACCGATGCCGCCATCGAGTTCTTCATCCACGGCGCCCTGTGCGTAGCGTTCTCCGGGCAGTGCAACATCTCTCACGCACAGAACGGCCGCAGCGCCAACCGGGGTGATTGCTCCCAGGCCTGCCGTTTGCCGTATACCTTGAAAGATGACCAGGGCCGCGTCGTGGCCTTTGAAAAACACCTGCTGTCGATGAAAGACAACAACCAGAGCGCCAACATTCGCGCACTGGTCGAAGCCGGCGTGCGTTCGTTCAAGATCGAGGGCCGCTACAAGGACATGGGCTACGTGAAGAACATCACTGCCTATTACCGCCAGCGCCTGGATGACGTGCTTGAGGACCGACCGGACCTGGCGCGCGCCTCCAGCGGCCGTACCGCGCACTTCTTCCTGCCGGACCCGGAAAAAACCTTCCACCGTGGCAGCACTGACTATTTCGTCACCGACCGCAAGGTCGACATCGGCGCCTTCGACACCCCGACCTTCACCGGCCTGCCGGTGGGTGTGGTGGAAAAAGCCGGCAAGCGTGACCTGCAAGTGGTCACCCATGAGCCGCTGTCCAATGGCGACGGTCTGAACGTGCTGATTAAGCGTGAAGTGGTGGGTTTCCGTGCCAACATCGCCGAGCCTAAAGGCGAGTTCGAGGAAGATGGCGAGAAGCGCTATCGCTACCGCGTCGAGCCGAATGAGATGCCGGCCGGCCTGCACCAACTGCGCCCGAACCACCCGTTGAACCGTAACCTCGACCACAACTGGCAACAGGCGCTGCTCAAGACTTCATCCGAACGCCGTATTGGCCTGACCTGGGCTGCTCGTCTGCGCGAAGCACAGCTGGAAGTCACCGCCACCAGCGAAGAAGGCATCAGTGCCAGCGTCACCCTGCCCGGCCCGTTCGGCGTAGCCAACAAGCCGGAACAGGCGCTGGATACCCTGCGCGACCTGCTCGGCCAACTGGGCACCACCGAATACCATGCGACCGACATCCAACTGGATGCGCCGCAGGCGTTTTTCATCCCCAACTCGCAGCTCAAGGCCTTGCGCCGCGAAGTGATCGAAGCGCTGACCGCTGCTCGTGTGGCCGCTCATCCACGCGGTGGACGCAAAGCCGAAACCACCCCGCCGCCGGTCTACCCGGATGCGCATTTGTCGTTCCTCGCCAACGTCTACAACCAGAAAGCCCGCGACTTCTACCACCGTCATGGGGTGAAGCTGATCGACGCCGCCTTCGAAGCCCACGAAGAAACCGGCGAAGTGCCGGTGATGATCACCAAGCACTGCCTGCGTTTCTCGTTCAACCTGTGCCCTAAACAGGCCAAAGGTGTCACGGGCGTGAAGACCAAGGTCGCGCCGATGCAGTTGATCCATGGCGATGAAGTGCTGACCCTGAAGTTCGACTGCAAGCCGTGCGAAATGCACGTGGTGGGCAAGATCAAGGGCCACATCCTTGGTTTGCCGCAGCCAGGCAGCGCAGTGGAGCACTTCAACCCGGAAAACATCATTTTCCAGGGTACGCACTGACCCTCTGGGAGCGGGGCCACCACCAGCCCCGCTGTAACCCCGCGGCCGCCAGCAGAATCGCCGCCACACCCAGCCATTGCAGCCAACCCAGGCGGTGTCCGAAGGCGATCCAATCGACGAATATCGCCGCAATCGGGTAGATGAACGACAGCGCGCCGGTAATGGCCGTGGGCAGTTTCTGGATCGCGCCGTACAGCAACACGTACATCAAACCGGTATGCACCACACCCAGCGTCACCAATGCCGCCCAGGCATTGGGGGTGGCCGGCAGACTATTCCAAGGCACCATCGGCGCGAGTAACAGCGCGCCGGTGGTCACCTGGATCAACGCCATTAAATGCGGCGGTACTTCTTTCAAACGCTTGATGATCAGCGCCGCAATCGCATACAGGAACGCCGCGCCCAGCGCCAAGGCGATACCGGCCAGGTAATCGTCGCCGGTTTTGTGATCGCCATGTGCGGTGACAATCGCCAGCATCCCCAGGAACGCCACACTCAGCCACGCCAGTTTCTGCACGGTAATCCTTTCCCCCAGGAACAGCGCTGCGAGCATCACCAGCATGAACGGCTGCACGTTGTACACCGCCGTGCTGATGGCAATCGACGCGCGGGAATAGGATTCGAACAGCAGCAACCAATTGCCAACAATCGCCACGCCACTGAGCATCGCCAGGCCGAGCTTGGCCCAGGTCAGCAGCTCAAGGCGCAGGTAACCCAGCAGTGCGCAGACCAGCAACAGCGTCAGCCCGCCGATCACACAGCGCCAGAACACCACTTCGATCACCGACACGCCAGAGACCAGTACAAACCAGCCAATGGTGCCCGAGATCAGCATGGCGGCGATCATTTCCCACGACCCGCGACGGATGGATGTATCCATGATTGAAGCTCCTCAAGTGAGGCTCAATTATGGCAATCTGCTCAGCAGCGGCTCCAGCGCCTAAAAAAGGCCAAACCGCTGGATTGCCTTTACTTATTAGGTGAACACCATGATTGACACCATCGACCAGCAACTCATCGCCGCCTTGATGGATGACTCGCGCCTGTCCCTCAAGGCCCTGGCCGGCATTACCGGGCTGTCTTCGCCCAGTGTCGGCGAACGTTTGCGTCGTCTCGAAGAGCGCGGCGTGCTGACCCATTACACCGTCGACATCGACCCCAAGCATTTCGGCTACCTGCTGCAAGCCATCGTGCGCATCCGTCCGTTGCCCGGCAAATTGCAGGAGGTGGAACGGCAGATCCAGGCGATTCCCGAGTTCACCGAGTGCGACAAGGTGACCGGCGATGATTGCTTCATCGCACGGCTGCATGTGCGCACCATGGATCATCTGGACAGCCTGCTCGATAAGCTGAATGCCTACGCCGAGACCAACACCGCGATCGTCAAGAAAACCCCGGTGAAACGGCGTTTGCCGCCGTTAGGGGATGGGTGATTTGAGTCATCGCCGCAATCCATTGTAGGAGCTGGCTTGCCAGCGATTGCTATCTGTCAGTTGATACTTTTGTTGCTGACTCAACGCTATCGCTGGCAAGCCAGCTCCTACAGTTCGTTTTGCGTTGTCTACTCGTGCAGTGTTTTGGCCGCTGTCAGCAAACCTTGGAACTTGCGATAACGTGCCGCCAACACGGCTTGCTGCTTGGCATCCGGCAGATATCGCGCCTTCACCGACATCCCTGCCTGCAACAACCTCTCCCCCCGCCCGATCGACAGAAATCCCAGCTTCGCGGCGCCGATACAGGCGCTCAACTCACTGCCGTGCAACGTAAAAATCTCCCGCTGCAGGATGTTGGCCAGTAGCTGCGCCCAGTATTCACTGCGCGCACCGCCGCCCACCAAGGCACAGGCGCCTATGTCGGCGCCGGCCGATTGCACGGCGCGCAGCGCATCCAGCAAACCGAAACCCACGCCTTCCATCACGGCATAACCGAGCATCGCGGGTGTGCAGTCATGGCCCAGGCCCATGAAACCGCCGCGCAGCAGCGGGTCGTTGTGGGGTGTGCGCTCTCCGGCAAGGTACGGCAGAAACAACGGCGTGCTGAGTGGCACGGGTTGTTCGATCGGCAATTGTGCCTGCACCTGGTCCAGCAACGCCTGCTCATTCGCAGTGCCCGTCAGCCGTGTGACCCAACGCAGGCAACTGGCCCCGGCCAGCATGGCGCCCATGGTGTACCAACGGTTCGGCAGCGCATGGCAGAAGCTGTGCACGGCGCTGGCCGGGTTGCCGGCGGCGTGGTCGGTGATTGCGACGATGGCAGCGCTGGTGCCGAGGGTGATGAAGCCGTCGCCAGCGTTGATCGCACCAATACCGACAGCCGCTACCGGGTTGTCGCCCCCGCCGCCAGCTATCACGACGTCAGCCGACAATCCAAGGTCCATCGCCGTCAAACAAGCACTTGCAGCGCCGCCTTCAACCAGCCTTGGCATTTGTTCCGGCGCAAGGCCCGTCGCGCGCAGCATGGGCGCGAACCACTCGCGGCGTGCCACATCCAGCCACAACGTCCCCGCAGCGTCGGACATCTCGCTGATGCGCTCCCCACTCAGGCGCAACCGCAGGTAATCCTTGGGCGACAGTACACAATCAATGGCTCTGAATACCTCAGGCTCATGCTGCTGCAGCCACAACAGTTTCGGCGCCGTCAGCCCGGCCATGGGCAGGCTGCCGGTGATGTCGGCGAACTCAGGGCCCAGCTCCTCGGCCTCGGCGACCGCACGGGAGTCATCCCACAGGATCGCCGGGTACAACACGCGATCATCAGCCCCCAACAACACCGCGCCATGCATCTGCCCGGACAGGCCGATACAGGCCACACGGGCAAATGCCTCATGCAGGCGCAACTGGGCCAGTGCCTGCAAACAGGCCTGCCACCAATCCAGCGGGTCTTGCTCGGACCAGCCGATATGACGCCGCGACACGCTCAGGCGCACGCCGGCATGGGCCAGTACTGTACCGTCGAGGTCCATGAGAATGGCCTTGAGTTCCGAGGTGCCGAGGTCGATGCCGAGGGAAACGGGACTGCTCATACGGGGGTCATTCCAATCCATTACAGCCACATGAATTACGCCATTGCAGGGTCGGCGCCAGGCGCACACTCTGGGTCGGTGCGCCGGGTGAAGCCATGCGTTGCAATAACAGGTTCACTGCCTGGGCGCCGAGTGCCTGCACCGGCTGCGCGATCAGTGTCAGGCGCGGCACGAAAAAATCCGCCCAGTCGAAATCATCAAACCCCACCAGCGCCATGTGCGTAGGCACGTCGATCTGCGCGTCACGCAGGGCCTGCATGGCGCCGAGGGTCATCAGGTTGTTGCCGGCCATGATCGCCGTCGGCGGAAACGCCAAGCCCAGCAATTGCACAGTGGCCTGGCGCGCCGGCTCAGTATTGGAGCCGCCATTGACCAGCAGATCCGGATCAAACGTCAGGCCCGCCCCCTGCAATGCGGCGCGGTAACCGGCGACACGCTCATCGGTGGTGCTAAAACCTTCACGCCCGGCGATAAAGCCGATCCGGCGATGGCCATGGGCGATAAGGTGTTCAACCAGCACCTGGGTAGGCTGGGCATTCTCCACCCCAACCTGATCGAAGTGCTCACTCATCATGCGGTCCACCAGCACCGCTGGAATCTCGTTGGCGCGCAGATACTCCAGGGCCTTGGAGCCGTTGGAAGGCGCCAGCACAATCCCATCAACCCGCCGATGATGCAGCGCCGTGACCACCCGCAGCTCCTGCTCCGGATCATCATGGGTGTCGACAAACAGCATCATGTAGCCGTGCTGGGCGCACGCGGTTTCAATCGCGTGCACCGTTTCGCTGAAGTAGTGGTTGGACAGCGCCGAGATCGCCACGCCAATCGTGTTGGTGCTCGACCGGGCCAGCGAGCGCGCCAGGGTGTTGGGGATGTAGCCCAGCGCCTGGATCGCCTGCTGCACCGCCAGCACAGTGGCCGGGCTGACCTTGCGGGTGCCGTTCAACACGTGGGACACCGTCGACGTCGACACCCCCGCCCTGCTTGCCACGTCATCCATGGTGACCACGACGCTGTTCCTTCTCAGTGGATCAATGTTTGCTCGACCAACCGCTGTACGTAGCGACGTTGTCACGGGTGATCAGTTTTGGCGTGAGCAGGGTAACCGCTTCGGCCGGGGCTTTGTCATTGAGAATGTCATTGCCCACGTTCACTGCGGTCTGCGCCATGGCCCAGGGGTCCTGGCTGGACGACGCCTGGATCTGCGTCTCGGTCTTCAAGGCATTCTCGATATCCGGCGCGCCGTCCACCGAGGTGATGATGATGCCGCTGCGCTTGAGCTGCTTGGCCGCCAGGTCGCTGCCGATGGCTTGTGGGTCATTGATCGCGAACAGACCGTCGATTTTCGGGAAGCGCGTGAGGTAACCCTGCATCACGTTCAAGCCGCCTTCGCGGGAGCCTTTGCCGTCCTGGTCGTCGGACAGCACCTTGATATCCGGCGCGGCGGCCAGCGCGGCCTTGCAGCCTTTGACGCGGTCGGTCACGGCGGTGACTTGCGGGCCGTTCTGGATGATCACATTGCCCTTGCCGGAGAGCTTGTCCACCAGGTACTGGCAGGCCAGCTTGCCGGCTTCGACGTTGTCGGTCTGCACAGTCGCGTTCACGCCCTTGGCGTCCACATCCACGGCTACCACGACGATGCCGGCATCACGGGCTTTCTTGATCGCCGAGGCCATGGCAGAGGGGTCGACGGCGTTGATCAGGATCAGGTCGACCTTGGACGAAATGAAATTGTCGATCTGCGAAAACTGCTTGCTCAGGTCGTAGTCAGCCGACACCGAAGTGACCTTGACGTTGGGGTTGAGCTCCTTGGCCCGAGCGGTTGCGCCGTCGGCCAGGGTCACGAAATACGGGTTGCCCAGCGAGCCCATGCTGATACCGAGGGCCTTCAACTCACGGGCTTCGACGGCTTGGGACATCAAGGCAGCCAAGGCAATGACGGGAAAGATACGTTTAAGGTTCATGCGGGTCTCTCTTGTGATTGTTGTAGGAGTGAACTCAGGTCCGCGCACCGGACTGGCGATAACGATCCAGCGCCACTGCGCCAATGATCACGATGCCCTTGATGATGTATTGCCAGATATCCGACACACCCAACAGCACCAGGCCGTTGGT
The DNA here is from genome assembly GCF_037479595.1 of Pseudomonas sp. MYb541. Lineage (NCBI taxonomy): Bacteria > Pseudomonadati > Pseudomonadota > Gammaproteobacteria > Pseudomonadales > Pseudomonadaceae > Pseudomonas > Pseudomonas sp. MYb541. The sequence goes on from NZ_JBBGYS010000049.1 coordinate 42,725, forward strand.
CAGCACTGCGATGATCAGCGCACCGATCAACGTGCCGCCGATGGTGCCGACGCCGCCGGTAAAACTGGTGCCACCGAGGATCACCGCCGCAATCGCGTCCAACTCATAGGATTGCCCCAGTTGCAGGCCATTGGCGGCAAACAACCGCGAAGCGCTCATCACCGCGCCCAATCCGGCCAGCGCACCGGACATGGCATAGACGAACAGCAACACTTTCCACACCTTGATCCCCGACAACCGCGCCGCTTCCGGGTTGCCGCCCACCGAGTAGATCTGCACGCCCATCACTGTTCGGCGCAGGATGAACCACGACAGCGCCACCACGGCCACGGCAATGATCACCAGCCAGGGCACGCCGAGTACCGAGTCATTGCCGATAAAGGCAAACGGCAGGTCCGGGTTGAAAACGGTTTTGTCATCCGCCAATAGCCGCGCCAGACCACGCATGGCCGTCAGCGCGCCGAGGGTGACAATAAACGGCGGCAGGCGCATGAAAGCGATCAACCCACCATTAACCAAGCCCAGCAGCAAGCCAAAGCCAATACCGGCAGCAATCCCGAACATGCCGAACTGCGGTGACATCGACGCCTGCAGCGCCACCACCGCCGAAGCGGCCAGGATCGCGCCTACCGACAAGTCGATGCCGGCGGTGAGGATCACAAAGGTCATGCCCGCGGCCAGCACCACGTTCACCGACGCCTGCTGGGTGATGATCGACAGGTTCTGCACCGTCAGGAAGTTCTCACTGGCCAGGGCGAAGCCCACCAGCAGCAGGATCAGCACGGGCAACATACCGACCGTGCGCATCAACTCGCGCGCGCGTTCCGCTTTACCTGTTGTTGCGATATTCAACTCAGCCATGGGCAACCACCTGATCGCCACCAGTGGCGAGGTCAATAATGCGTTCCTGGGAAATAGCCTGGCCGGAGGCGCCGCCGACTTCAGCGACGAGCTGGCCTTCGCGCATGATCAGCACGCGGTCGCAGGTGCCGATGATTTCCGGCAGCTCGCTGGAAATCACCACAATGCCGACACCGGCCTGGGCCAATTGATTGATGATGCGGTAGATCTCGGACTTGGAGCCGATGTCGACGCCGCGTGTGGGCTCGTCGAGGATCAGCACGTGAGGCTTCACCTCCAGCAGTCGCGCCAACAGCACCTTCTGCTGATTGCCGCCGGACAGCGCGCCGACATTGACCTTGCCTGAGGCCACGCGAATCGACAGCGACTTGATCGCGTCATTCGAACGCTGCAAGGCATGCCCGCGATCCAGCACGCCACCGGCATGCGCATCCGGCACACAGGCGCAGACGTTGATGTTGTCCGCCACGCTCATGTCGAGGAACAGGCCCTGGGCCTTGCGGTCTTCGGTGAGGTAGACCACGCCTGCGCGGATCGCATCCGCCGGGGTGCGCAGTTGGGTGACGGTCTTGCCGACCACTTCCAAGGTCCCCGAGGTGCGGGGGTCAGCCGCAAAGATCAGCCGCGCCAGCTCGGTGCGCCCTGCCCCGACCAGCCCGGCAATGCCCAGCACCTCGCCGGCATGCAGGTCAAAGCTGCACTGGCGCACGCGCTTGCCGTCGGCCATGTCGCGCACACGCATCACCACGTTACCGGGGTTATACGCCGCGTGTTCCTTTTTGTAGAAACCCGACAGGTCGCGGCCCACCATCATTTTTACCAGCACTTCGGCCGACAGCGCATCGCGGGTCAGCTCGCCGATGTATTGGCCGTCACGCAGCACCGAAACGCGGTCCGATAACTCGTAGATCTCGGCCATGCGGTGGCTGATATAGATGATTGCCAGGCCCTGGCTGCGCAGTTGCTTGATCAGCGCGAACAACCGGTCGGTTTCGCGGGATGACAATGGCGTGGTGGGCTCATCCATCACCAGGATCTTGGCGTGGGCGTGCAGGGCGCGGGCGATCTCCACCAACTGGCGCTCGGCAATCGACAGGCTGCTGACCCGTGTCGCCGGGGTGAATTCGGCGCCGAGGCGTTGCAGCACCTCGATGCACCCCGCTTCCATGCCCTTGCGGTCGATGGTCCAGCCACGCCGCAGTTCGCGGCCCAGGTAGATGTTCTCGGCCACGCTCAGGTTGGGGCACAGGCTCAGTTCTTGATAGATCACGGCAATGCCAAGGGCTTTTGCGGTGGCGGGGTCGAAGGTCGGAATGCGTTGACCGGCAATGCGGATTTCACCGCCGGGGTCGGCTTGATAGGCGCCGGAGAGGATTTTCATCAGTGTTGACTTGCCGGCGCCGTTCTCCCCCATCAAGGCGTGAATTTCGCCGGGGTAGACCTTCAGGCCGACATTCTTGAGCACACGCAAACCGTTGAAGGTTTTGCTGATGCCCTGCATTTCAAGCAAGGGTTCAAGGCTCATGGATGAGCTCCTGGTTTTATTATTTTTGTCTTCAGTGAGCCGACTCTAATGTAGAAACATTTCTTTACGCAAGCGCTTGCTTGAGGGTTTTTGTGCTTGAAGAAACGTTTCATCAAGCCAGTTTGTTGAATAGGCACACAAAGCATCGATTTTACCGTTTGTCTGCTATTGTCCAAGGACCTCATCTCCTCCTCATCGCCCCCCAGCGATCTTCTGCGAGCATGCTCTGCGCCATTGTCGGTTGACGATGGCGGGCCTGAACGTCACGGAAAGCCAAAGCGATGGACAAACCGTTACCCGAACAGCCGCAATCGCGCGCCGAAAAGATCGTCGAGTTCAAGCGACAGAAAACCCTGCTCAAGACCGGCGCGCTGCAGGATGCCATCTTCAACAGCGCCTACTTCTCCAGCATCGCCACCGATGAAAAAGGCGTGATCCAGATCTTCAACGTCGGCGCCGAACGCATGCTTGGCTATGCCGCCGCCGACGTGGTCAACCGCATCACCCCAGCCGACATCTCCGACCCCGTCGAGTTGATCACCCGCGCCGCCGCCCTCAGCCTGGAACTGGACACGCCCATTACGCCGGGTTTCGAAGCTCTGGTGTTCAAGGCTTCCCGCGGCATCGAAGACATCTACGAGCTGACCTACATCCGCCAGGACGGCAGTCGCCTGTCGGCCATGGTTTCGGTGACCGCCCTGCGCAACCGGCATGACACCATCATTGGCTACCTGCTGATCGGCACCGACAACACCGCGCGCAAGCAGGAAGAAGCCGAGCGCAAAGGCTTCGAGCGTGCGCTGGAAGAAAAGAACCTGGAGCTGGAACACGCCAGCCACATGAAGTCTGAGTTCCTCGCCACCATGTCCCACGAACTGCGCACGCCGTTGAATGCGGTGATCGGTTTTTCCGAGGCGCTCAAGGACGGCTTGGTCGGTGAAATGAGCGAGACCCAGCGCGAATACATCGGCGACATTTTCACCAGCGGCCAACACTTGCTGTCGTTGATCAACGACATTCTCGACCTGTCCAAGGTAGAGGCCGGGATGATGGAACTGGAGCTGGAAAGCGTTGAGTTGGCGGGCCTTTTGGCCAACAGCCTGCTGATCGTGCGGGAAAAGGCCGCACTGCAACGTATCCAATTGAAGCTGGAATGCCCCGACAACCTCGGCCACTTGAAACTGGACCTGCGTAAGACCAAACAGATCGTCTACAACCTGCTGGCCAACGCGGTGAAGTTCAGCGAGCACGGCAGCTCGGTGACGCTGACGGTGCGCCAGGTCAGCCGCGAGCAGGTCGGCCAGATTCCTGGCGACTGGCCGGTGTACCGCTTTGCCTTGCCCGAAAGCCTGTACCCACAATTCCTTGAATTGAGCGTCAGCGATACCGGTATCGGCATTGCCGAGGACGATATGGGCAAGCTGTTCAAGGCGTTCAGCCAGATCGACAGCAGCCTGGCACGCAAATTCGAAGGCACGGGACTGGGGCTGGCGATGGTCAAGCAACTGGCCGAGCTACACGGTGGCAGTGTCGCGGTGGCCAGCCGTGAAGGCTGTGGCGCTCGGTTTGTCGCATGGTTGCCGCTGCATCGTGAGCCGGAGGCGTCGTGGCCGAGATCCTGATCGTTGAAGACAATGAGGCCAATATGCGTCTGGCGCGTCTGCTGCTGGTGAACGCCGGCCACACATCGCTGTGGGCACCTGACGCCGAGACTGGCCTGACCCTGGCCCGCGAACAGCAACCGGCCTTGATCCTGATGGACATTCAACTGCCGGGCATGGACGGTCTGGCGGCCACGGCATTGATTAAACAAGACCCGCTGACCGCGCATATCCCGGTGATCGCCCTGACGGCCATGGCGATGAAGGAAGACCGCGAGAAGACTCGGCTGGCCGGTTGCGACGCCTATATCATCAAGCCGCTGCGTTACAAAGAGTTATACCAAGTGATCGACACCTTGCTGCAAAAGCCCAACAGTCCCCTCACATGAGTCCGCTCCATGGCCAGCCAACCCGCAACGTTGTTGATCGTCGATGATGAGCCCCAGGTGCGCAAGCTCCTGGAGACCTTGCTGCAACACGAGGGCTACCAGACGATCTGCGCGAGCAGCGGCGAAGAGGCGCTGCAGGTGGTGGCGCAACAGGCGCCCGACCTTATCTTGCTGGACATCATGATGCCGGGGATGGATGGGTATGAGGTGGCCAGCCAACTGAAAAGTGACGACGCCACGGCGGGTATTCCGATCATCATGCTATCGGCCCTCAGTGATGCTGGCGCGCGCGTCAGCGGCCTGGAAAGCGGTGCCGAAGAGTTCCTCAGCAAACCGATCGAGCGTATCGAACTGTCCTTGCGCGTGCGCAACCTGCTGCGGCTCACCGCTCATGGCGAGCGGGCGGATAATATACGCCAAGCCCTGCAACCCGACGTCGACCGTCGGGACCTGGAAAACGCCCTGCGCCAGGCCGTGGAGCGCAATGAATTCATCGTGCATTACCAGCCCAAAGTCGAGCTTGCGACGGGCCAGCTTTGCGCGCTTGAGGCCCTGCTACGTTGGGACCGACCGGGGCATGGAGCCGTGTCCCCAGCGGTGTTCGTACCCGTGTTGGAGAGCCTCGGCCTGATCGTAGCGGTGGGACGCTGGGTGATCGAAGCCGTTTGCCAACAGATTGGCGCCTGGCAACGCACTGCCATTGGCGCTGTGGAGGTATCGGTCAACGTTTCCGGCCATCAACTCATAGAGGGCGACCTGATTGCCGATATCGCGCGCATCCTGGCGCAAACCGGCGTCGAGCCGCACTGGCTGGAAGTGGAACTGACCGAAGGCTCGTTGATGGAGAACACCCAGCACACCATCGCCAGCCTGCAACGCTTGCACACCATGGGCGTGAAAATCTCCATCGACGACTTTGGCACCGGCTATTCAAGCCTGGCGTACCTGCGGCGTTTTCCCATCGATACATTGAAGATCGACATCGCGTTTATCCGCGAAGTCACCAGCAACCCCCAGGACGCCGCGATTACCCGCACCATCATTGAACTCGCCCACAGCCTCAACCTGCGGGTGGTCGCCGAAGGCGTGGAAACCCAGGCGCAATTGGCGTTCCTGAAGGACGCCGGCTGCGATCAGATCCAAGGCTACCTGTTCAGCCGGCCGTTGCCGGTGGCAACCTTGGAGCGGCTGCTACTGGAGCGTTCAGAGACTCCGTGAAAGCTCCTCGCGCAGGCACTCGATCAATCCTCGGTGGGTCGCTGAGTGACCCCGCCAACGGTTGGAAGTGAAACCCTTTGTGGTGAGTAGGTTTACTCATGGTGAGTGGACTTCCCGTGGTGAGCGGGCTTGCCCCGCGCTGGGCTGCGTAGCAGCCCCCATAAAGACACCGCGTTGCTCCAGGTATAAACGGGTATCCGGTTTTGGGGGGGGGGGGCCCCCCCCCCCCGGGGGGGCCCCCCCCCCCCC
>NZ_JBBGYS010000050.1:0-47678 GCF_037479595.1 Pseudomonas sp. MYb541
ACCGGCAGGCCCATGCGATTGCATAGCCACAACACGCCGATCAGCAGGATAAACAAGCCGATGGAAAACCCGGGATTATCCTTGGCAAAGTTGGCATCCGCCACATGGACCGGCACGGCCAGTGGCTCGCCGCCCACCACCTGCACCATCGCGGCCACGCCGTCGCTGATGCCTTTGCTGTAGTTGCCGGCCTTGAACGCCGGCGCAATCACTTGGTTAATGATCACCCACGACTGCGCATCCGTGAGTACACCTTCCAGCCCATAGCCGACTTCGATGCGCAATTTGCGCTCATCGCGGGCAACGATCAACAGCGCGCCGTTGTCCTTGCCCTTCTGGCCGATGCCCCACTCGCGGCCCAATTGGTAACCGAAGTCTTCAATGGGCACGCCTTGCAGGTCGGGCACGGTGACCACCACGATCTGGTCGCCGGACGTCTGCTCCAGTGCCTGCAACTGCTGGGTCAGTTGCTGGCGCGTGGCCGGGTCGATCATTTGGGCGTTGTCCACCACCCGCCCGGTCAGCGCCGGGAAGGTCAGCGCCGCCTGGGCCGCACCGACGCAGGCCAACAGCCACAGCGCCAGACCTATCCGTAATAAACGCATCGACACCTCAGTGCAGCCTTATTTGAACTTCACTTGCGGCGCTTTATCGGCATCGGCACTGGTGGCTTCAAACGTGGCGCGGATCGGCAAGTCGCTGTACATCACGCTGTGCCACAGGCGGCCAGGGAACGTACGGATCTCGGTGTTGTAGGCCTGCACCGCCTGGATAAAGTCGCGACGGGCCACGGCAATACGGTTTTCGGTGCCTTCAAGCTGTGATTGCAGGGCCAGGAAGTTCTGGTTGGCCTTCAGGTCCGGGTAGCGTTCGGAAACCACCATCAAACGGCTGAGTGCGCCGCTCAAGCCGTCCTGGGCCTGCTGGAACTGCTTGAGTTTTTCCGGGTTGTCGAGGGTGCTCGCATCCACCTGGATCGAAGTGGCCTTGGCCCGCGCTTCAATCACGGCGGTGAGGGTGTCTTGCTCATGGGCGGCGTAGCCCTTGACCACCTCCACCAGGTTGGGGATCAGGTCGGCGCGGCGTTGGTACTGGTTTTGCACCTGGCCCCAGGCGGCTTTGGCCTGTTCATCCAGTGTGGGAATGTTGTTGATGCCGCAACCGCTCAATACGGTACTAATCAGTAACAAAACTGCGGCTTTCACGCCCCAGCGGTAGCCTTGTGCTGCTTGCATGGTGTTTCTCCTGGCGAACCTTGGTGGAATGTGGCAACGGTAAGGCATAATCCGCTGCGGCGACTGGATTGCATCAGATCAATCAGCTAAAAAGATGCCCAGCACAAATAAGAGTTCAGAAGTGTGGTGCATTTTCTGCAATAACACTCGAACAACAACATATGTTCCCCACATTTTGGCAGATCAGCGCATTTTCGCTGTGCAGTGAGCCGAAAAAGGATATTCATGAAAAAGCTGTGTTTGCTCGGCCTTGTTGCCACTCTGGCCAGTCACCCCGTATGGGCAGAAACAAAGCCTGCTGCGCTTAAAGACAAGGAGGCCTTCGTCAGCGACCTGCTCAAGCAGATGACCCTGGATGAAAAGATCGGCCAATTGCGTCTGATCAGCATCGGCCCCGAGATGCCCCGCGAGCTGATCCGCAAGGAAATCGCCGCCGGCCGCATCGGTGGCACGTTCAACTCCATCACCCGCCCGGAAAACCGTCCAATGCAGGACGCGGCCATGCGCAGCCGCCTGAAGATCCCGATGTTCTTCGCCTACGACGTGATCCACGGCCACCGCACGATTTTCCCGATCAGCCTGGCCCTCGCGTCCAGCTGGGACATGGACGCCATCGGCCGCTCCGGGCGCATCGCCGCCCAGGAAGCCGCCGCCGACAGCCTCGACATCACCTTTGCGCCAATGGTCGACATCTCCCGCGACCCGCGCTGGGGCCGCACCTCCGAAGGCTTCGGTGAAGACACCTACCTGGTCTCGCGCATTGCCGAAGTGATGGTCAAGGCGTTCCAGGGCGTAAGCGCCGCGAATGCCGACAGCATCATGGCCAGCGTCAAGCACTTCGCCCTGTATGGCGCAGTGGAAGGCGGCCGCGACTACAACGTGGTCGACATGAGCCCGGTCAAGATGTACCAGGACTACCTGCCGCCTTACCACGCGGCCATCAAGGCCGGTTCCGGCGGCGTGATGGTGGCGTTGAACTCGATCAACGGCGTGCCCGCCACCGCCAACACCTGGCTGATGAACGACCTGCTGCGCAAGGACTGGGGCTTCAAGGGCCTGGCCGTCAGCGACCACGGCGCGATCTTCGAGCTGATCAAGCACGGCGTGGCCAAGGACGGACGTGAAGCCGCCAAGCTGGCGATCAAGGCCGGCATCGACATGAGCATGAACGACTCGCTGTATGGCAAGGAATTGCCGGGGCTGCTCAAGTCCGGCGAGATCGAACAGAGCGACATCGACAACGCCGTGCGCGAAGTGCTCGGCGCCAAGTACGACATGGGCCTGTTCAAGGACCCGTACCTGCGCATCGGCAAGGCCGAGGATGACCCGGCCGACACCTACGCCGAAAGCCGCCTGCATCGCGCCGAAGCCCGTGATATTGCACGCCGCAGCCTGGTCTTGCTGAAAAACCAGAACAACACCCTGCCGCTGAAAAAATCCGCGACCATCGCCCTGGTCGGCCCGCTGGCTAAAGCACCGATCGACATGATGGGCAGTTGGGCCGCCGCCGGTAAACCGGAACAATCGGTGACCCTGCTCGACGGTTTGAACGCGGTGATCGGCGAAAAAGGCAAGATCATCTATGCCCGTGGCGCCAACATCACCAACGACAAGGCCGTGGTCGACTACCTGAACTTCCTCAACTTCGATGCCCCGGAAGTGGTGGATGACACCCGCCCAGCCCAGGTGATGATCGACGAGGCCGTCAAAGCCGCCAAGGATGCCGATGTCGTAGTCGCTGCCGTGGGCGAATCACGTGGCATGTCCCACGAATCCTCCAGCCGCACCGACCTGAACATCCCGCAAAGCCAGCGCGACCTGATCAAGGCCCTGAAGGCCACCGGCAAGCCGCTGGTCCTGGTGCTGATGAACGGTCGTCCCCTGTCGATTCTCGAAGAGAACCAACAAGCCGACGCGATCCTGGAAACCTGGTTCGCCGGCACCGAAGGTGGCAACGCGATTGCCGACGTGCTGTTTGGTGACTACAACCCGTCGGGCAAGCTGCCGATCACCTTCCCACGTTCGGTGGGGCAGATTCCGACCTACTACAACCACCTGACCATCGGCCGGCCGTTCACCCCGGGCAAGCCGGGCAACTACACCTCGCAGTACTTCGATGACACCACAGGCCCCCTGTTCCCGTTTGGCTACGGCTTGAGCTACACCACGTTCAGTCTGTCGGACATGGCGCTGTCGTCCACTACCCTGAACAAGACCGGCAAGCTTGACGCCAGCGTGACCGTGACCAACACCGGCAAGGTGGACGGCGAAACCGTGGTGCAGTTGTATATCCAGGACGTGGCCGGCTCGATGATCCGCCCGATCAAGGAGCTGAAGAACTTCCAGAAGATCATGCTCAAGGCGGGTGAAGAGCGCACATTGCACTTCACCATCACCGAGGAAGACTTGAAGTTCTACAACACTCAGCTCAAGTTCGCGGCGGAACCGGGTGAGTTCAATGTGCAGATCGGGTTGGATTCCCAGGATGTGCAGCAACAGACCTTCGAACTGCTCTGATCTAAAGCTGTAAACACAGTCAATGTGGGAGCTGGCTTGCCTGCGATAGCGGTGGAAAATTCACCACTGCTATCGCAGCATAGGTATCAATACAACGTTGTCCCCCCCCAACACCAACCACGATGCGAAGCGAGCCGCTCTTGCTCTTGATGTTGATCCTGCTTTTGATCTCAGGCGCCCCGTCAAACACGCTGGCCCAAATCCCTGTCGGATTACGGGCACACCGAGCCTAGGCGAGGTGCCGAGTGTTGGGGCAAGAGCGTTTTGCTTACTTTTGACTGGGCCGGCATTCCGGCTGTTCAAAGGTGAGCCGCCGTAAGGGCGGCCCCCATAGCAGCCGTTACCCAAATAACGGATATGTACACCGCACCACCGCCATCGCTGGCAAGCCAGCTCCTACAGTTAGATCACGGGGTGACAGTTAGATTGTGGTCGCCAATAAGGCCGCCTTCGCAGGCAAGCCAGCTCCCACATTGGATTAGCGGCACTCTAACTAGCCCCGTCGGTCGAGCAAATTCACCACCAACCGATCAATCCACCCCCACACCCGCTGCTTCACCCGCCGCCACAACGGCCGCGACTTCCACGCCTCCAGGCTCACTGCCAGGCTCTGCTCGAAATCCCGCTCGAAACTGCCCACCACCGCCCGCGTCAATTCAGGGTCCAGCGCTTCCAGGTTGGCTTCCAGGTTGAAGCGCAAATTCCAGTGGTCAAAGTTGCAGGAGCCGATGCTCACCCAGTCGTCCACCAGCACCATTTTCAAGTGCAGAAAGCACGGCTGGTATTCAAAGATCTGCACACCCGCGCGCAGCAAGCGCGGGTAATAACGGTGCCCGGCGTAACGCACGGACGGGTGATCGGTACGCGGGCCGGTGAGCAGCAAGCGCACATCGACGCCGCGCCCGGCGGCACGGCGCAAGGCACGGCGCACGCTCCAGGTCGGCAGGAAGTACGGAGTAGCCAGCCAGATACGCTGCTGGCTGCTGTTCAAGGCGCGGATCAGCGATTGCAGGATATCCCGGTGCTGGCGGGCATCGGCATAGGCCACGCGCCCCAGGCCTGGGCCGGTGGCCGGCACCTTGGGCAAACGCGGCAAACCGAAATGAGTGGCGGGTTTCCACTCACGGCGCGCGGCATTGGCGTGCCATTGGCGATCGAACAGCGCCTGCCAATCCAGCACCAACGGGCCACTGATCTGCACCATCACTTCATGCCAGTCGGCGGTGTCCTGCCCCGGCGTCCAGAACTCATCTGTTACACCCGTGCCGCCGACCACTGCGATTACCTGGTCGATCAGCAACAGCTTGCGATGGTCACGATACAAGTTGCGCATCCAGCGGCGCCAACTCAGGCGATTGTAGAACCGCAACTCCACCCCGGCATCGGTCAGGCGTTTGCGCAGCCCGAGGGTAAACGCCAAGCTGCCGTAATCATCGAACAGGCAACGCACCCGCACACCGCGTTCGGCAGCCTGCACCAGGGCTTTAACCATTTCTTCAGCGCAGGCGCCGGCTTCGACCAGGTACAACTCCAGGTCAACCTGGCGCTCCGCCCGGGCAATGCCCACCAGCATCTGCGGGAAGAAATTCGGCCCGTCGATCAGCAATTCGAAACGGTTGGCGCTGCGCCAGGGGAACACCGCGCCGCTCATATCAGCGCGCCGTGAAGATCAGCACCGCACCCACCGGCACTGACAGACTGATCGACTTGAGCCCCGCCGCTTTGCGCAACGCCGCCACACCCGGCGCCAGGTCAAAGTCCTCGGCATGCATCACCAGCGGTTCCAGAGTCACTACCTGGAAGCGTCGGTCGTCCAACCGCGTGGCCAACAACTCGGCGCTGTAGGTTTGGGTTTTGCCGTGCAGGGTCACGGACAACGGCAGGCGCAACTCCAATTGTGCGCCGGGAGCCAAATCATTGATCGGCTGCAGGTTGATCTGCGCGTTGATCAGCGCATCGGGAAAGGTCTTGATCTCGAACAATTGATTGCGCATGCGCTCGTCACGCAGCGGGATGCCGCTGTTGACGGACTCCAGCTCCACCTCCAGTTGCGCCGCGCCCTTGCTGTCGACCTTGCCGTGCAACACCAGGAAGCGCTGCACTTCGGCAATTTCGGTGTTCTTGGTGGTGACGAACGACAGACGCGACGATTCGTTATCCAGATACCAGTCGGCATGGGCAGGCACAGCAGCGGCGGCCAACAGGGCGAAGGCCAGGGGTTTGATCACAGAAGCGTTGAACATTGAAGACTCGTGGGGCGAAAAACCTGAACGAACCTTAACCGGATCGCGAGGGTTACGCCAATGCGCGCTGCACTTCGCGCACCGTCTCTTCCAGGCTGGCCATGTGCAGGTTCAACACCCGCTCCACTGGCGCCTGATGCATCGGCCAATGCAGCGCCATGCTCCCAACCAGACGACCATTGACGCGCACCGGCAGGGCGACGGCGCGAATCAGAAACGGTAAACGCACCGGATACTCCCAATAACCCTCGGTGCGCTGGCCGAAGCCCTGGTGCTGGGTTTGCTCGCAGGCCTGGTATTGCTCGTCCGCCGCCACATGGTCGCGACCCGCCAACCGTTGCACCTCTTCGGCCGGCAATTGGGTGAGGCAGGCCTTGCCCATCGCGGAATGAAACAGGCTGGCGTGCTGGCCGACGATCTGGCAATTGTTCGGATAGAGCTTGCGCAACACGCTGGGGATCGCGCTCTCCATGACTTCCAGGCGCTCGCCGTCAAAGCAGGACAAATCCACCACCAGCCCGGTGCGTTCGCTGAGCTCCAGCAACCACGGCGCCGCGCTTTCCACGACTTGGCGCTTGAAGCGTTGCTGGGTGTCGCCGAACAGACGTTGAGCGCGCAGGCGGTAACGACGATCGCTCAAGCCGCGATAGACCCAGCCCTGCTCCTGCAACGTCAGCAACATGCGCGACACCGTGGCCTTGGGCAGGCGTGTGAGGTAGTGCAACTCCTCCAGCCCCAGAGCCTGGTGCGCGCCCAGCAACTCGACGATCGCCAGTGCGCGCTCGACCGAGCGTACGGTGCCTGTCTCCATGTTCGATCTCCCTGTTGCCGGTGGATGATCATTGTTCACAGCAAGATACAGGCCCGGTCGCAGCTCAACCCGTCGATGCCAGGCACGTCGGCGGCCGACGCTGCACCCATTGCGTCAGCTGTTCATGAGCATAGGCCAATTGCAGCACCGCCCGATCCGCCTGGGCCGGGCCGATGATCTGCACGCCCATGGGCAGGCCCTGGGGGTTAAAGCCCACCGGCACGCTCATGCTCGGCAGCCCGGCCAGGGTCGGGCCGATGACCCCTTCCATCCAGCGGTGGTAGGTGTCCATTTCACGCCCGCCAACGAGGCGCGGCCAGGGCTGCTGTGCATCGAAAGGGAACACTTGGGCGGTGGGCAGAAGCAGAAAATCGTAACGTTCGAACAGCTTGGCGAGGGCGCGATACCACTCGCTGCGATCCAGCGATGCCTGGTACACCTGCTGGGCCGTCAACCCCAGGCCACCCTCCACTTCCCATTGCGCTTCGGGCTTGAGCAGTGCGCGTTTCTGCGGGTTGGCGTAGGCCGCGCCGAGGTTGCCGTGCACCAGCCAGTGGCGATGCACCAACCAGCTGCGCCACAGCCGCGCCATGGAAAAGTCCGGCTGGCAGCTTTCCACCGTGCAGCCCAATGCAGTGAAATCGCCGAGGGCCGATTCGCACAGGCTCAGCACGCCGTCTTCCATTGGTAGATAGCCGTTGTAATCCCCCAGCCAGCCCAGGCGCGCCCCCTTGAAATCACGCTGCAAGGGCTGGCCGAACATCGCCGGGTCCTCCTTGGACGACAACGGCACTCGCGGGTCGTAACCCGCCTGGATGCTCAACAGCCGCGCCACATCCGTCACGCTGCGGCCCATCGGGCCTTCGGTGCCCAGTTGCTGCACGAACAGTTCCGGGGTCGGTCCGTAAGGCACTCGGCCTTGGGACGGGCGCAAGCCAAACACGTTATTGAACGCCGCCGGGTTGCGCAGCGAACCCATCATGTCGCTGCCGTCAGCCACCGGCAGCATGCGCAGTGCCAGGGCCACCGCCGCCCCGCCGCTGCTGCCGCCCGCGACGAGGCTGGGGTCGTAAGCATTGCCGGTGGTGCCGAACAGCGTGTTGTAGGTCTGCGAACCGAGGCCGAACTCCGGCACGTTGCTCTTGCCGATGATGATCGCGCCACTGCCCCGCACGCGCGCCACGCTGATGGCGTCTTCGCTGGGCACGTGCTCGGCGAACAGCGGAGAGCCCAAGGTGGTGCGCAAGCCTTGGGTAGCAGCAAGGTCCTTGATCGCCTGGGGCATGCCGTGCATCCAGCCGCGCGACTGGCCTTGGTCCAACTCGCGATCACGTACCCGCGCCTCGGCCAACACGTCATCAGCGTCGCGCAGCGACACCAGCGCATTCACGCTCGGATTGAAGCGCTGGATCTGCGCCAAATACGCCTGCATCACCTCTTCGCACGACACCTGCCGTGCGTGGATCGCCCGCGACAGTTCGGTGGCATCCCAATCAACAATACTCAAGGCTTCACCTCTTTGGAAAACGGCAGCGTTTTCTGTGCCCGCGGCGCCTCATGCATGCAGTAGGTGCCCAGCAGCGTCAGCACGCAAGCGAACAATACATAGAAGGAGGGCGCGACGGGCGTGCCCAGCACTTTGGTCAGCCAAGTGACGATCAGCGGCGCAAAACCGCCGAACACCATAACCGCCACGTTATAGGCGACCGATACACCGGTCGAGCGAACTTCGATGGGAAACTGCTCGGCCAGTGCGGTCGGCGCCGGGCCGAAGAACCCACCGATGGCGGTGCACAGCATCACTTGCATCACCAGCAGACGCTCGATGGACGGCGCGGCGGCGACCCAAACATACAGCGGATAGACCATCACAAAAAACGCCAGGGTGAACGCCATCAACACCGGCCGCCGTCCCAGGCGGTCCGACAACAAACCAGACAGCGGAATCACCACGGTCATCAGCGCCACCGCGAACATCTGCACCATCAACACCTGGTCCAGCGGCAGACCAAGGCTTTTGTGGGCGAAGGTCGGCATGTTCACCAGCACCACATAGAACGACACCGTCGCGCCACAGGCCAGGCCCATGGACACGAGGATGCTGCGCCGATGCTCGCGCACCACCTGCATCAGGCTCGGCGCCGGGCCGGTCGCCTGTTTGCGTGCCTCGATGAATTCTTCCGGGTCTTCCATGTGCCGACGAATCCACAGGCCCACCGGGCCAATCAGCAAACCGAACACGAACGGCAGACGCCAACCCCACAGGTCGAGGGTTTCCGGCGAAAAGAAGTGCGTGACCGCAGCCACCATCGCCGCGCCACCAAACACCGCCAGGCACTGCCCCACCAACTGCCAAGAGCCATATAAGCCCTTGCGATGGGCTGGCGCGCTTTCCACCAGGAACGCCGTAGCACTCGCGTATTCACCGCCGGTGGCAAACCCTTGAAGCATGCGCGCCACCACGATCAACAACGGCGCGCCCATGCCGATGGCGGCGTAGTTGGGCGCAAAGGCGATCAACGCGATGGACACGGTCATCAGCCGGATAATCAACTGCATCGCGGCCTTGCGGCCTTTGCGGTCGGAATACATCCCCAGCAGGATGCCCCCCACCGGGCGCATGAAAAAGCCCACGCCGAAAGTGGCCAAGGCCATCAACAGCGAGGCGTACTCGTCATCAGAAGGAAAAAACTGTCGGGCAATGATGCTCGCCAGAAAGCCGTAGACAATGAAGTCATACCATTCCAGCGCATTGCCGATCACGGCCGCCACCACTTGGCGGGTGCGGGACACACCTGGTTTTGCAGTCTGCATGAGGAACACTCCATTCAACCGATCGAGGGAAAGGGTCCAGCGGCAGAAAAAGAAGGTCGTCAAGCAGGCTTGAGCCAGCTCTCGGCCAGCGCGCCCCAGTAGGCGGCGCCAGTCAGCAGGATGTCGTCGTTGAAGTCATAGGCGGGGTTATGCACCATCGGCCGCGACACGCCGTTGCCGATGAACAGATAGCTGCCGGGGCAGCGTTGCAGCATCCAGGCGAAGTCTTCGCTGCCCATCAGCGTACGGGTGTTGCCGTCCACCGCGTCGGCGCCGAGCAAGGCGACGCCGACCTGGCGGGCGAATTCGGTTTCTTCGACGTGATTGACCAGCACCGGATAGGCCGGGCGGTGTTCGATCTGCACCGTGCAGCCAAAGCTGGCGGCCTGGGTGTGGATGATGGCGAACACCCGCTCCAGCATCTGCTCACGCACCTTGGGATTGAGCGCGCGCAGGCTCAGACGCAACAGCGCCTGCTGGGGAATCACGTTGGCGGCCTGGCCCGCTTGCAGGGCACCGACGGTGACCACGGCAGCTTCCTGGGTGTCGATATTGCGCGCCACCACTGTCTGCAACGCCATGACCATGCTCGCCGCCGCCACCAACGGGTCCACCGTCAGATGCGGCATGGAACCGTGACCACCAACACCTTCAAGGGTCACGGTGAGCAAGTCTTGCGAAGCCATCATTGGCCCTACGCGCAACCCCAGATGCCCCGCCGGCAGCCCCGGCATGTTGTGCATACCAAACAAGCCATCGCAGGGGAAACGCTCCAGCAAACCGTCAGCCAGCATGGCTTCGGCGCCGCCCTGGCCCTCTTCGGCGGGTTGGAAGATCAGGTTCAAAGTGCCATCAAATTGCCGCGTGGCTGCCAGGTAGCGCGCTGCGCCGAGCAGCATGGTGGTGTGGCCGTCATGCCCACAGGCGTGCATGCAACCGGCGTGTTGGCTGGTGTAGGACGCGCCGGTGTTTTCGATGATGGGCAAGGCGTCCATGTCGGCACGGATGCCCAGGGTGCGCGAACTGCTGCCATTGCGCAGCACGCCCACCACGCCGGTCTTGCCGATGCCGGTGTGCACCTCATAGCCCCAGTCTTTCAGGGATTTGGCGACGAGGGCACTGGTGCGGTTTTCTTCAAAGCCCAGTTCAGGATGGGCGTGAATGTCCTGGCGCACGGCGTGCAAATCGCCGGCAACGTCGCTGAGCCAATCCAGGATGTGCTGGTGTGGGCGCATGGTGATTCTCCTCACAGGCGGGTGTTCCCGTTCTTGTTTGCTGCACATCGCCAGCTAACCGCGATGTGGGCAGGAGGACAATCAAAGGTGGTTCCACTCTGTGGAACCTTGCGGCATTACATGGTTTTCCTGAAGCTTGCCTCTCTCTGTGGTGAGCAAGCTTGCTTGCGTCGGAGGGGGAAGTGCCGCCAAAAACCAGGCGGCCAAAAATCATGAATAACCGGGTCGAATCTTGTGTAAGGAAAGCGTGCTAGAGGGCATTATTTTTTCTGTACAACCACATCAAATAGAACCCACCAAGGGGAACGGCGAAGACAAAATAGAACAGCCATAACAGTGTGTGCCCACCATGGGATGCAGCCGTCTTCAATGGATCCGACCCCCAAAAGCGTTTCCCAGTAACACTGAAGACAATGTTTTCTACTGCGCGCCTTGAGAACGGGAACAAAAGTGCATTAGCCCCGCAGATAGAAATATAAACAGCAGCGTTATCGCTCGACCGGAAACCATAAGCGCTCAAACAGAATAAAAACAATCCAATCATCAAGCCCTCAAAAAAATGGCTTTTCTCCATGCCCATTCGCATTCTTATCATCCTGAAGTAATGTTGAGCCACACGCGTTAGAGCCAGAAACATCCGCTCTGCATATGAAGGGCCGCAACCCATGTCATCGGCCACCTGCAAGATTACTACATGCGCGCGGCATCAAAATCAGGACGCTGCACGTTGCGCTTGAAACGTGCGAAGGTAAATCCTACGGCAGCAGGCGACACCCCTGCCGCTCCCCCAACCACCGCGCCATATGCGTGCGCCCCAACCCACTCGCCGTCACCTCACTGCGCTCCGGGTTATCCCTGAATGCACTCGTCGGCACGTACTGCTTCACATACCCCCGGCAATACTCCGCCGGGTTGTTCGCCACATAGCGGCACGAGCAGTACTCCTTGGCGGTGTAGGCCGCGATGATGTCGGGGAAGGCTTGCAGGTTGACGCGTTCGTGCCAGAGCCAACCCAGCAAGGCGAGCAACAACAGCAGAAACAGACTGGTAACCGGCCGACGGCGGATCATGGTTGCACCGCCGCGAGTACGCGCTTGAGCAGTTCGTTATGGCGATAGCTGCCGTCGCGATCATCGCCATAACGCACGATGACCAAGTGTTCGTCGGGCATCACGTACAACGCCTGCCCCCAATGACCGAGGGCGGCGAAGGTGTCGGCGGGAGCATCGGGCCAGGGTCGTGACGCGCCTTTATTGAGCCACCAATGACCACCGGGGACGGCTTCGTCCTGGCCGGGTTTGTATTTATCGAAGGGCTGGCGATTAAAGACGACCCAGTCTTTCGGCAGCAGTTGTTGATCGCCCCAGCGACCGTCCCGCGCCATCAGCAAACCGACACGCGCCAAGTCGCGAGCGGTGAGGTAGGCATAGGACGAGGCGACGAAGGTTTCATCGGCGTCGGTCTCCCAGGTGGCATTGCGAATGCCCAAGGGCTTGAACAGCGCATCCCACGGGTAACTCATATAGGCCTTGTGCCCAAGCATGCCTTTAAGAGTGGCGGACAGGATATTGGTGTCGCCGCTGGAATAACGGAACACCTGGCCCGGTGCAGTAGCGGCCTCGGTGTCGGCGGCAAAGTCGGCCATGTCGCCGCGGCCTCGGGTGTAGAGCATCGCCACCACCGAGGATTTCAGCGGCGCGTATTCGTAATCTTCCTGCCAGTCGAGGCCCGAGGCCCAGTGCAGCAAGTCGGCCATGGTCACGGCCGGGTGCTGTTTCATCGGCGGGTAAAAGCGCGCGGCGGGGTCAGTGAGTTTGAAGCGGTTATCGCCGTAGGCCACGCCCAGTACGGTCGCCATCAGGCTTTTGCTGACCGACCAGGTGAGGTGCGGGGTGCTGGCGGTGGTGGGTGCTGCGTAGCGTTCGTAGATCACCTCGCCATCGCGAATCACCAGCAACGCATCGGTGCGAATGCCTTTGCGGGTGGCGTCGTCGCGCGCCGGGAAGGCGTAGGCCTCCAGGGCATCAACAGCGGGACCCGAGAGCGGTGTGCCCTTGGCCCAGTCTTTATCGGGCCATGTTTCGGCGTGGGCGGTAACGGTGACGAACAGCAGGGCAACGTACAACAGGCCTCTGACCATGGACGCAGACTCAAGGGGGCATTCAAGCCCGCGAGCCTAGCCGAGGGTGATGACAGATTTGCGACAGCGCGGGCTGTCATCCAAGCGTCACCATAACTTCATGGAGATGACACCGAGCCTACATAGCCTGAGTTTGGACAACAAAGTCGACCGGCCGAAATCGTGGCCGGCACTCGGAGACTCGCCATGACTCAGATCGCCCGCATCAGCGACACCGGCAATGAACGCCGTCTGCAAGCCGAACGCCTGGTTGGCGCGCAGGCGTTGCAGGAAGCCCAGGCCCTGCGGTTCAACGTGTTCAGCGGCGAATTCAACGCCAAGCTGAAAGGCGCGGAACTGGGCCTGGACATGGATGACTATGATGTTCACTGCAGCCATATCGGCGTGCGGGACTTGAACAGCGGTCGACTGGTGGCCACCACCCGTTTGCTGGACCACCAGGCTGCCAGCACCCTGGGTCGGTTCTACAGTGAAGAAGAATTCAGCCTGCATGGCTTGCTCCATCTGCAAGGCCCGATCCTGGAAATCGGCCGCACCTGCGTCGACCCGGCCTACCGCAACGGCGGCACCATCGCCGTGTTGTGGGGCGAATTGGCCGAAGTGCTCAACCAGGGCGGCTACAGCTACCTGATGGGTTGCGCGAGCATCCCGATGCACGATGGCGGCATCCAGGCCCACGCAATCATGCAGCGCCTGCGTGAACGCTACCTGTGCAACGAACACCTGCGCGCCGAACCGAAAAAACCACTGCCGGCGCTGGACCTGCCGTCCAACGTGATCGCCGAGATGCCGCCATTGCTCAAGGCGTACATGCGCCTGGGTGCGAAGATCTGCGGCGAGCCGTGCTGGGATGAGGATTTCCAGGTGGCCGACGTGTTCATCCTGCTCAAGCGCGATGAGCTGTGCCCGCGTTACGCGCGCCACTTCAAGGCTGCAATGTGATGAGCCGCCTGCGGGTTTACGGGCGCATTGCCCGCGTGCTGGTGGTGGTGGCGCTGGGCTTGAGCATGGCCAGCGTGTTTGGGGTATTCGAGCGCATGGGCATCGCCAATTCGATGGTGCGGCGCCAGCGTTGGTCGCGGTTTTTCATGGCGCGACTGACCAGCGCCCTGCCCTTTCGCGTGACGGTGCACGGTGAGTTGCCGACGCAGCCGATGCTGTGGGTGAGCAATCACGTGTCCTGGACCGATATTCCGCTGCTGGGCGCCGTGGCGCCGATGTCATTCCTGTCCAAGGCCGAAGTGCGCACCTGGCCGGTGGCAGGTTGGTTGGCGGCCAAGGCTGGCAGCTTGTTTATCCGCCGGGGTTCGGGCGACAGCCAGTTGATCCGCAAGCAGATGACGCGCCACTTGGAGCAAGAGCATCCGTTGCTGATGTTCCCGGAAGGCACCACCACCGACGGGCGCAGCCTGCGCACCTTCCACGGGCGCTTGCTGGCCAGTGCGATCGATGCGGATGTGTCGCTGCAACCGGTGGCGATCCGTTATCTGCGTGACGGCCAAGTCGACCCGCTGGCGCCTTTTATTGGCGACGATGATTTGCTCTCGCACCTGATGCGCTTGTTTGCCAACGACCAGGGCGATGTGGAAATCCATGTGCTCAAGCCGATTGCCTGCGCCGGGCAGGAACGTGCGGCACTGGCGTATCAGGCGCAGCAGGCAGTGCAGAAGGCGTTGTTTGGGCCGTTGCCGGAAGCAGAAGAGGTTGATGCACGGCCGGCATTCGCCGCTTGAATTAAGTGAACACCGATCAAAATGTGGGAGCTGGCTCGCCTGCGATAGCGGTGGGTCAGCAATACATGTATCAACTGGCAGGCTGCAGTCGCAGGCAAGCCAGCTCCCACATTCAGACCTGAGTAGTGAGTTGAGCTTGTGCAAATTTTTGCAGTTCGGGGTAGAACACCCGGAAGTCTTCGCTCAACGGCTCATACAGCTCGCGCAACTCCTGCATTGCAAACCCCAGCTCTTCTGGCTGCGTCAACCGCCGGGAGATCCCCCGCAACACCTGCTCCATCACCGCAAACTCGCGGTACGAACCCAACCAATCATCTGCCGCCATATACGGCGCAATCTGCGCCAGCCGCCCCGGCAACTGCGGCTCGGCCGCCAGCACGCGGTACACCTGCGACGTAAACCGCTCCAAGGGCTGGTCGGCATACAAGGCCCAGTCCCGCGCCAGGCAGTGGTCGAAAAACACATCGAGGACGATCCCGGCATAACGCCTGCGGGTCAGGCTGAAGCGTGACAACGCCTCCCCCACCAGCGGGTGGCTGTCGGTGAAGCGGTCGATGGAACGATGCAGCTGGATCGCCGATTCGATTTGCGGGCTGAACTGGCCCTGCAGGCGACCTTTGACGAAATCGCCATAGAGGCTGCCCAGCAGTTGCGCAGGAAGTTGGCCGCCCAGGTGCAGATGTGCGAGATAATTCATGGTGCGCAGTCTACCACTGCCCTCAACGTATCGTTATAACCCGATATACCGATTGAGCCTAGGCTCAGACCAAAATCATATTGGTCTATCGGGATAGACCGATATAAAGTTCGCCTCATCGCGATATAACGCTGCAAGACACCGAGCACCTGCCATGTCCATCGACCTCGACGAAATAATAAAAGCCCTGGCGCACCCAGTACGACGAGACATCCTCACCTGGCTGAAAGACCCGAAAGTGCAATTCCCCGAACAACTGCACAACCACGAATACGGCATCTGCGCCGGGCAGATCGACCAGCGCTGCGGCTTGTCCCAGTCGACCGTGTCGGCCCACCTGGCCACCCTGCAACGCGCCGGGTTGATCAGCAGCCAGAAGGCCGGCCAGTGGCACTTTTTCAAACGCAACGAGGACACCATCCAGGCCTTCCTCGCGGCGCTCACCACCGAACTCAGCGCGCACGACAGCGCCGCGTTGTAACAAGGAAACGCTAATGCCCCTCTCGCTACTCATACTGGCCCTCAGCGCCTTCGCCATCGGCACCACCGAGTTCGTCATCATGGGCTTGTTGCCCGATGTGGCGGCGGACTTGGGTGTGTCGATTCCCGGCGCCGGCTGGCTGGTGACCGGCTACGCCCTGGGCGTGGCCATCGGCGCACCCTTCATGGCACTGGCCACCGCCAAACTGCCACGCAAGGCGGCGCTGGTAGCGTTGATGGGCATCTTCATTATCGGCAACCTACTCTGCGCCCTGGCCAGTGACTACAACGTGCTGATGTTTGCCCGTGTGGTCACCGCGCTGTGCCACGGTGCATTCTTTGGGATTGGTTCAGTGGTAGCGGCCAACCTGGTGCCGGCCAACAAACGGGCTTCGGCCGTGGCCTTGATGTTCACCGGTCTGACCCTGGCCAATGTGCTCGGCGTGCCGCTGGGTACGGCACTGGGCCAGGAAGCCGGCTGGCGCTCGACCTTCTGGGCGGTGACGGTGATTGGTGTGGTGGCGTTGATCGGCCTGATCCGCTTCCTGCCGGCCAAGCGTGATGAAGAGAAACTCGACATGCGCGCCGAACTGGCCGCCCTCAAAGGCGCCGGGATCTGGCTGTCGTTGAGCATGACCGCGCTGTTTGCCGCGTCCATGTTCACCCTCTTCACCTACGTCGCGCCGCTGCTGGGCGATGTCACCGGCGTGTCGCCCAAAGGCGTGACCTGGACCCTGCTGTTGATCGGCCTGGGCCTCACTGTGGGCAACATCATCGGCGGCAAGCTGGCGGACAAGCGCCTGGCGGCCACTCTGATCGGCGTATTCATCAGCATGGCGGTGGTCTCCACGGCACTGACCTGGACCAGCGTCGCCGTGATCCCGACCGAAATCACCCTGTTCCTGTGGGCCACCGCGTCGTTCGCCGCCGTGCCTGCGTTGCAGATCAACGTGGTGACCTTCGGCAAGGCCGCACCGAACCTGGTGTCCACCCTGAACATCGGCGCGTTCAACATCGGCAATGCCCTCGGCGCCTGGGTCGGTGGCAGTGTAATTGCCCACGGTTTCGGCCTGACCAGCGTGCCCTTGGCCGCAGCGGCCCTGGCGATCCTCGCGCTGTTGGTGACCCTGATTACTTTCCGTCAGAGCGGCGATGCCGACCTGGCCCCCGCGACTAACTGATCCACTTCAAAGACAAAGGTGCTTTCCCCATGACGACTATTTTCGATCCGATCAAACTGGGCGACCTGGAACTGTCGAACCGCATCATCATGGCGCCGCTGACCCGCTGCCGTGCCGACGCCGGTCGCGTGCCCAACGCGCTGATGGCCGAGTACTACGTGCAACGCGCCTCCGCCGGGCTGATCCTCAGCGAAGCCACCTCCGTGACGCCGCTGGGCGTGGGTTACCCGGACACCCCAGGTATCTGGTCCAACGACCAGGTGCGCGGCTGGGCCAACGTCACCAAGGCGATTCATGGCGCGGGCGGCAAGATCTTCCTGCAACTGTGGCACGTGGGGCGTATTTCCCATGAATCGTACCTGAGCGGCGAAAGCCCAGTGGCCCCGAGCGCGATCCAGCCTAAAGGCCACGTCAGCCTGGTGCGCCCATTGGCCAACTACCCGACGCCACGCGCCCTGGAAACCGCTGAAATCGCCGACATTGTCGACGCCTACCGCACCGGTGCCGAGAATGCCAAGGCCGCCGGTTTCGACGGCGTGGAAATCCACGGCGCCAACGGTTACCTGCTCGACCAGTTCCTGCAGAGCAGCACCAACAAGCGCACCGACCAGTACGGCGGCTCCCTGGAAAATCGTGCACGCCTGCTGCTGGAAGTGACCGACGCGGCCATCGAAGTCTGGGGCGCTGGCCGCGTGGGTGTGCACCTGGCACCGCGCGCCGACTCCCATGACATGGGCGATGACAACTTGGCGGAAACCTTTACCTACGTTGCCAGCGAACTGGGCAAGCGTGGCATCGCGTTTATCTGCTCCCGTGAGAAAGAAGCCGGCGACAGCCTCGGTCCACAACTCAAGAAGGCTTTCGGCGGCGTGTACATCGCCAACGAACGCTTCACCAAGGACAGCGCCAACGCCTGGCTGGCCGAAGGCAAAGCCGATGCCGTGGCGTGGGGCGTGCCGTTCATTGCCAACCCGGATTTGCCAGCGCGCTTGAAAGCTGACGCGCCGTTGAATGAAGCCCGCCCAGATACTTTCTATAGCAAAGGCCCAGTGGGTTACATCGACTATCCGACCCTGGCGCTGTGATGTAAAAAGCTGAAACGAAAAAGCCCCGGTTCGAAGGAACCGGGGCTTTTTCATGGACGCTGGGTAACATTCCTTCACAGCCCTGCAACAAAATCGCTACAAAATACTTAGGCGGCTACCTATCAACCCGCCGCCAGCCCGTATATAAAGTCACCCCACCGATCAGGCGGAAGGACGATTGACTGTCCTTGGGCTTTACTGTTGACACAACCTGATGCAATTACGCATTTTGTCTCAATTGCGCAGGCTGGGGCTCCAGCGCAGCATGTCCAGCCCGGCATCCACCCAGCGTTCGGCTTCCTGATGCAGTTGGAAGCTGTCGGGGACCAGCAGCCACTGGCCGATCAGCCCGTTGATGTAGGCGTGGATGCACACCGCGCCACGGGTGGTATCGAGGTTTTCCGGCAGTTGCCCGCGATGGACCGCGTTACGCAAGGTCAGGCCGATGCGCAGGTTGCACTCCAGGCTATGGGTCTGACGTTGGCGACGCATATCGCACATTTCATCGGTGAATTCGCACTTATGGAACAAGATCTCGTTGATGCGCCGGGTTTTCGGGTCCAGGGCCACTTGATGAAACAAATGAATCAACAGCTTGCGCATGCAGCCCAGCGGGTCGAGTTCATCCTCGCTTTCACTCGCCCTGGCCAACTCGTCCAGCGGCTCATGCAGCGTGTCGAGCAACGCCTGGAGCAAATCGGATTTATTGCTGAAATGCCAGTAGATGGCACCCCGCGTCACACCGGCCAGCGCGGCGATGTCCGCCAGCGTGGTCCGCGCGACGCCGCGCTCATAGAAGGCTTGCTCGGCGGCTTGAAGAATCTGGCTGCGCGTTTCCTGAGCTTCCTCTTTGGTGCGACGAACCATGGCAGTACAACCTCAATCAGGACACTTGAGACTATCGTTAACGCAGAATTAACCGTCGGTAACGATCATCCGAATATTTGTGGGACGACACCGTCATGGGTGCCGAACGTAATGAAATCGAGGCTTTGGGCGTTGCTTTGTCAACATTCCGCGCAGCCTGTCAAGAGTTTACAAACAACCATGAACGTAAGTATATTGCGTAGCAAGCTACTTATCCAGTCAGTGCTTGTTTTTTACCCTTCCACACTTCTTGTGCGCACTCTGCGCGCCTGACCCGAGGATCTTCATGCAACTTAAGCCAGCTGTTACCGCTCTGGTCACTGCCGTCGCCCTGGCATCGCTGCTCAGCGGATGTAAAAAGGAAGAAGCGGCTCCGCCCGCTCAAACCCCTCAGGTCGGCGTGGTCACCATTCAACCGCAAGCCTATACCCTGACGTCCGAGCTGCCAGGCCGCACCACCGCCTACCGCATCGCGGAAGTTCGCCCACAGGTCAACGGCATCATTCTCAAGCGCCTGTTCAAGGAAGGCGGCGACGTGAAGGAAGGGCAACAGCTCTACCAGATCGACCCGTCGGTGTACGACGCCACCCTCAAAAGCGCACAAGCCAGCCTGACCCAGACCAAGTCCATCTCCGACCGCTACAAGCAGTTGGTCGATGAACAAGCCGTCAGCCGCCAGGAATACGACACCGCCGTCGCCAACCGCATGACTGCGGAAGCAAACGTTCAAACGGCCCAGATCAACGTGCGTTACACCAAAGTATTCGCGCCGATCTCCGGGCGTATCGGCCGTTCTTCGGTGACCGAAGGCGCGCTGGTCAGCAATGGCCAGACCGATGCCATGGCCGTGATCCAGCAACTGGACCCGATCTACGTCGACGTCACGCAGTCTTCGGCCGAAATGCTGAAACTGCGCCGTGACCTGGAAAGCGGCCAACTGGAAAAAGCCGGCGCCAACGCCGCCAAGGTCAAGCTGACCCTGGAAGACGGCAGCGACTACGGCCAGGACGGCAAGCTTGAATTCTCCGAAGTGTCGGTTGACCAGACCACCGGTTCCGTGACCCTGCGCGCCGTGTTCCCCAACCCTGACCACACGCTGCTGCCGGGCATGTTCGTACACGCCCAACTGCAAGCCGGCGTGAACAGCAAAGCCATCCTGGCCCCCCAACAAGGCGTGACCCGCGATATCAAAGGTATCCCGACCGCCATGGTGGTGAACAAGGACAACAAGGTCGAGCAGCGTCAACTGGTGGCCAACCGCACTGCCGGCGCCTACTGGCTGGTGGAAAAAGGCCTGAACGCCGGTGACCGCGTGATCACCGAAGGCCTGCAATTCATCAAGCCGGGCATCGAAGTCAAGGTCAAGGACGCCGACAACGCCAAGCCTGCCGGTTCTGCTCCAGCTCCTGCTGCCGCTGCTGGCCAGGGGGAGTAACCCATGTCGAAATTTTTTATCGACCGTCCCATTTTCGCCTGGGTAATTGCCCTGGTGATCATGCTGGTCGGGGCACTGTCGATCCTGAAGTTGCCCATCAACCAATACCCGGCCATCGCGCCCACCGCCATCGACATCCAGGTGACCTACCCAGGCGCGTCCGCACAAACCGTGCAGGACACCGTGGTGCAGGTCATCGAGCAACAGCTCAACGGTATCGACAACCTGCGTTATGTGGCCTCGGACAGTAACTCCGACGGCAGCATGACCATCACCGCGACGTTCAACCAGGGTACCAACCCGGACATCGCCCAGGTTCAGGTGCAGAACAAGCTGAACCTGGCGACCCCACTGCTGCCGCAAGAAGTGCAGCAGCAGGGTATCCGCGTGACCAAGTCGGTGAAGAACTTCCTGATGGTAATTGGGCTGGTGTCGGAAGACGGCAGCATGAACAAGGACGACTTGTCCAACTACATCGTGTCCAACATCCAGGATCCGATCTCGCGGACTGCGGGTGTGGGTGACTTCCAGGTGTTCGGTTCACAGTACGCCATGCGTATCTGGCTTGATCCGGCCAAGCTGAACAACTACCAGTTGACCCCGGTCGACGTCAGCACCGCCATCTCGGCCCAGAACGTCCAGGTGGCCACCGGTCAATTGGGCGGCCTGCCTGCCCTGCCCGGCACCCAGCTGAACGCGACCATCATCGGCAAGACCCGCCTGCAGACCGCCGAAGAGTTCGGCAAGATCCTGATGAAGGTGAACACCGACGGCTCGCAGGTTCGCCTGCGTGACGTCGCGCGTATCGAACTCGGCGGCCAGAACTACAGCATCAGTGCACAGTTCAACGGCAAGCCGGCTTCCGGTATGGCGATCAAGCTCGCGTCGGGCGCCAACGCCCTGGACACCGCCAAGGCCATCCGTGCCACCGTGGCGTCCCTGGAACCGTTCTTCCCGCCGGGCATGAAGGCGGTGGTGCCATATGACACCACGCCTGTGGTGACCGAATCGATCTCCGGTGTGGTGCACACCTTGGTCGAAGCGATCGTGCTGGTGTTCCTGGTGATGTTCCTGTTCTTGCAGAACTTCCGCGCCACCATCATCACCACCATGACCGTGCCGGTGGTATTGCTGGGTACCTTCGGGATCCTGGCGGCGTTCGGCTTCACCATCAACACCCTGACCATGTTCGGCATGATCCTGGCCATCGGCTTGCTGGTGGACGATGCCATCGTGGTGGTGGAAAACGTCGAGCGGGTGATGGCCGAGGAACACTTGTCGCCTAAAGAAGCGACGGTCAAGTCCATGGGCCAGATCCAGGGCGCCCTGGTGGGTATTGCCTTGGTACTGTCGGCGGTACTGTTGCCGATGGCGTTCTTCGGCGGCTCCACCGGTGTGATCTACAAACAGTTCTCCATCACCATCGTTTCGGCCATGGCGTTGTCGGTACTGGTTGCCCTGATCTTCACCCCGGCCTTGTGCGCCACCATGCTCAAGCCGATCGACCCAGAGAAGCACGGCCAACCCAAGCGTGGTTTCTTCGGCTGGTTCAACCGCACCTTCGACCGTGGCGTACTGAGCTACGAGCGCGGCGTGGGCAACATGATCAAGCACAAATTCCCAGCGTTTTTTGTGTACCTGGTCATCGTCCTCGGCATGATCTGGCTGTTCACACGCATTCCTAGCGCGTTCCTGCCGGAAGAAGACCAGGGTGTGATCTTTGCACAGGTCCAAACCCCGGTCGGCTCTTCGGCTGAACGTACGCAAAAAGTCGTCGACGACATGCGCGCTTTCTTGCTCAACGACAAGGAAGGCGAGCCAGGCGAAGGCAAGGCCGTGAAATCGGTGTTTACCGTAAACGGCTTCAACTTCGCTGGCCGCGGCCAGAGTTCGGGCTTGGCGTTCGTGATGCTCAAGCCATGGGATGAGCGTGACGCTTCCCAGTCGGTATTCGAAGTGGCTAAGCGTGCCCAGGGTTACTTCTTCGGGGCCTTCAAGGACGCTATGGTATTTGCCATCGTGCCGCCTTCGGTTCTGGAGTTGGGTAACGCCACTGGTTTCGACGTGTTCCTGCAAGACCAGGGCGGTGTCGGCCACGAAAAACTGATGGAAGCGCGTAACCAGTTCCTGGGGATGGCTGCACAAAGCAAGATCCTCGCAGGTGTACGTCCCAACGGCGTGAACGACGAGCCGCAGTACGAACTCACCGTCGACGACGAGAAGGCCAGCGCCCAGGGCATTACGCTGTCGAGCATCAACCAGACCCTGGCGATCGCCTTGGGTGGCAGCTACGTCAACGACTTCATCGACCGTGGTCGGGTGAAGAAGGTGTACGTGCAGGGTGAGGCCGCTAGCCGGATGTCACCGGAAGACCTGGACAAATGGTACGTGCGCAGCGACTCCGGGAAGATGGTGCCGATGTCGGCCATTTCCTCGGGCAAGTGGATCTACGGTTCGCCGAAGCTGTCGCGGTATAACGGTGTAGCGGCGATGGAAATCCTCGGTACCCCGGCACCGGGCTACAGTACCGGTGACGCCATGGCCGAGGTCGAGCGTATCGCCAAGCAATTGCCGGCGGGCGTAGGTTATGCCTGGACGGGCCTGTCGTACGAAGAACGTCTGTCCGGCTCCCAGGCACCTGCGCTGTACGCCCTGTCGCTGCTGGTGGTGTTCCTGTGCCTTGCGGCCCTGTACGAAAGCTGGTCGATCCCGATTGCGGTGGTACTCGTTGTGCCGCTGGGCGTGGTGGGTGCGTTGATCGCTACCAGCATGCGCGGGCTGTCCAACGACGTGTTCTTCCAGGTGGGCCTGTTGGTGACGGTGGGCTTGGCGGCGAAGAACGCCATCCTGATCGTGGAATTCGCCAAAGAGCTCCACGAACAGGGCAAAGGCATTGTCGAGGCGGCCATCGAGGCGTCCCGCATGCGTCTGCGTCCGATCATCATGACCTCCATGGCATTCATCCTCGGCGTACTGCCGCTGGCGATCTCCTCGGGTGCCGGCTCAGGCAGCCAGCACGCCATCGGTACCGGTGTAATCGGCGGTATGATCACGGCCACTGTGCTGGCGATCTTCTGGGTGCCCTTGTTCTTCGCAACCGTATCCGCCGCTGGCGAACGTAAAAAGACTGACACAACTGAAACCCCTAAAGAGGCTGGCCAATGAGCAAGTCGCTACTTTCCCTAGCCGTCACGGCATTCGTGCTCAGTGGCTGCTCGCTGATACCTGACTATCAGCGCCCCGAAGCGCCGGTGGCCGCACAGTTCCCGCAGGGGCCGGCGTATTCGTCGGCCCAGGCGCCGAGCCAGGCCGCTGCCGAGCAGGGCTGGAAGCAGTTTTTCCATGACCCTGCCCTGCAACAGCTGATCCAGACCGCGCTGGTGAACAACCGCGACCTGCGTGTCGCGGCCCTGAACATCGACGCCTATGCCGCGCAGTACCAGATCCAGCGCGCCGACCTGTTCCCGGCCGTGTCGGCCACGGGCAGCGGCAGCCGTTCACGTACGCCGGCCCGCCTGTCGCAGACCGGCGAATCGACCATCAGCAGCCAATACTCGGCCGGTCTCGGGATCAGCTCCTATGAGCTGGACCTGTTCGGTCGCGTACGCAGCCTGAGTGAAGAAGCCCTGCAAAAGTACTTCGCCACTGAAGAAGCGCGGCGCAGTACCCAGATCAGTCTGGTGGCCAGTGTGGCCAATGCCTACCTGACCTGGCAGGCCGACAAGGAACTGCTCAAGCTCACCCAGGACACCCTGGATGCCTACGAGCAGAGCTTCAAGCTCACCTCGCGCAGCAACGAAGTTGGCGTGGCCTCGGCCCTCGACCTGAGCCAGTCGCGCACCTCGGTGGAAAACGCCCGGGTTGCCCTGGCGCGTTATACCCGCCAGGTGGCCCAGGACGAAAACAGCCTGACCCTGCTGCTGGGCACCGGCCTGCCGGCGAATATCGCCAGCAAGCCGCTGTCGGATGACCTGCTCAGCGAAGTGCCGGCCGGCTTGCCGTCCGACCTGTTGCAACGTCGCCCCGATATCGTCCAGGCCGAGTACAACCTCAAGGCCGCCAACGCCAATATCGGCGCGGCCCGTGCTGCGTTCTTCCCGAGCATCACCCTGACTGCCAGTGCCGGCACCGCGAGCCCAAACCTGGGCGGCTTGTTCAAGG
Organism: Pseudomonas sp. MYb541; assembly: GCF_037479595.1. NCBI lineage: Bacteria > Pseudomonadati > Pseudomonadota > Gammaproteobacteria > Pseudomonadales > Pseudomonadaceae > Pseudomonas > Pseudomonas sp. MYb541. The sequence goes on from NZ_JBBGYS010000050.1 coordinate 24,635, forward strand.
GCGGCTCGGGCACCTGGTCGTTCGCCCCGCAGATCAACATCCCGATCTTCAACGCCGGCAGCCTCCGCGCCAGCCTGGACTACTCGAAGATCCAGAAAGAGATCAACGTGGCGAACTACGAGAAGGCGATTCAGACCGGCTTCCAGGAAGTCTCCGACGGCCTCGCCGCACGTGAGACCTACAAGCAGCAACTGGATGCCCAGCGTGGCTTCGTCGCGGCCAACCAGGATTACTACCGCCTGGCCGAGCGTCGCTACCGCATTGGTGTCGACAGCAACCTGACGTTCCTCGATGCCCAGCGCCAACTGTTCAGTGCCCAGCAATCGCTGATCACCGACCGCCTGGCGCAACTGACCAGCGAGGTCAACCTGTACAAGGCCCTCGGCGGCGGTTGGAACGAGCAGACTGCGAAGAACGAGCCGTTGAAAGAAGAAGCACCGGCGCTGAAGTTGTTCTGATAGCACCTACGTCAACAAAGCCCACCTCTTGGTGGGCTTTTTGTTTTCAGGGGTTGGCCAACTTGCGTTCGATCATCGCCCACAACCCGCTCTCCCCCACTTTCATCGCCCCCATACCGCCCCGCACCATGGCCGCCACCTGCATAAACCCAATAACAACAGGTCAAACACCATGAGCACTTTCCACCCGCGCCGGCTCTTGCTGGCAACCGCTGTCGCCAGTCTCGCCCTGCCCGTCGTCGCTGAAGAACACGGCTTTCTCGAAGACGCCAGCGCCAACCTCAACCTGCGCAACTTCTTCTTCAACCGCAACTACACCAACCCCACCAAGACCCAGGGCGGCGCGCAGGAGTGGACGCAGAGTTTCATCCTCGACGCCAAGTCTGGCTTTACCCAGGGCACGGTGGGGTTTGGCGTGGATGTGCTGGGGTTGTATTCGTTGAAACTGGATGGCGGACGCGGCACCGGGGGCACCCAACTGTTGCCGTTAGACCGTGATGGCCGCCCGGCGGATGAATTCGGGCGTCTAGGGGTGGCGTTCAAGGCGCGTATTTCCAAGACGGAAGTGAAGGTCGGCGAGTGGATGCCGGTGCTGCCGATCCTGAGCTCGGACGACGGCCGCTCCCTCCCGCAAACCCTGCGTGGCGGGCAAATCACCTCGAAAGAAATCGATGGCCTGACCCTCTATGGCGGCCAGTTCCGGGCCAACAGCCCGCGCGACGACAGCAGCATGACTGACATGTCCATGTTCGGTAAAACCGCCTTCACCTCGGACCGTTTCAACTTTCAGGGCGGCGAATACGCGTTCAACGACAAACGCACCCAGATCGGCCTGTGGAATGCGCAGCTCAAGGACATCTACAGCCAGCAGTTCGTCAACCTGATCCACAGCCAGCCTATCGGCGACTGGACCCTGGGCGCCAACCTGGGTTTCTTCTACGGCAAGGACGACGGCAGCGCCCGCGCCGGCGACCTGGACAACAAGACCTGGTCCGGCCTGTTCTCCGCCAAGTACGGCGGCAACACCTTCTATGTGGGCCTGCAAAAACTCACCGGCAACAGCGCGTGGATGCGCGTCAACGGCACCAGCGGCGGCACCCTGGCCAACGACAGCTACAACGCCAGCTACGACAACGCCCAGGAGAAATCCTGGCAAGTACGTCACGACTACAACTTCGCCGCCCTCGGCGTGCCCGGCCTGACCCTGATGAACCGCTATATCAGTGGCAGTAACGTGCACACCGGCACCATCACCGACGGCAAGGAATGGGGTCGCGAAACCGAAGTGGGCTATACCGTGCAAAGCGGCGTGGCCAAAAACCTCAATGTGCGCCTGCGTAACTCCAGCATGCGCCGCGACTACAGCAACAATGAGTTCGACGAAAACCGGTTGATCGTCAGTTACCCGATAAGCCTGCTGTAAACCATCATTGACCTTGCTGTATGGTGCGCGCCTGCCGCTGCTGAGCTGAATCAGCAGCGGCTTTCATTCGAGCCCGCGCACACCATGAAATCCTTCGCTTATGCGTCCGCCCTGCTAGCCCTGGCCCTGAGCCTCAGCGGCTGCATCGGCGCGCCCATTGCCCTCACGCCGCAAACCGAGCAACGCCTGCAAGCCCAGGCACCGATCCGTTTCCTGCTGACCTTCGATGACGGCCCGAGCGCGTCGGGCTACAACAACCCGAGCCGGTCGGTGATCGACGACCTGGCGCAGAACCCGGTGCTGCCGGGGATCAAGGCGGTGTTCTTCTTGCAGACCGAAGCAGCCCGTTCCGGCGGCAGCGCAAGGGGCCGCAAGACCATGCAGCGCGAGTATGCGGCCGGTCACATCCTGGCCTTCCACACGGCCACGGGGTTTCACACCAACCACCGCTGGCTGAGCGATGCCGAACTGGAAAGCACCCTCAGCCAAGGCGCCGCCGATATTGCAGCGATCACAGGCGCGCCGCCGGTGCTGGTGCGCCCGCCGTTCTGGAATTACGACCGACGCACCTTCGCCGCCTACCAGCGCCATGGCATGCACGTATTGCTGACGGACCTGAGCGCCAATGACGGCAAGATCTGGGGCTTCAACGGCAGCCCGCGCCGCCGAGCCAATTTATACCGGCAACTGTCGGTGGTGCGCGAGCGCATTGCGTTGGGTGAGTTGCCGACGGTGGACGGGGTGATACCGGTGGTGGTGACCTTCCACGACATCAACCGCTACACCGCGCGGCATATGCAGGAGTACTTGCAGATCCTGCTGGACAGCGCCCGGATCAACGGCATGAAGACTGCCGCCGAGCCCTTCTACACCGACACCGCCCAGCTACAGCGCGCGGCGCTGGCGCGTACGGTCAAGGAGGTGAGTGAAGAGGTGCATCTGCCAGGCGTGTGGAATTGGGTGTGGGACGCCGACTCCCACTGACCCCTATTCCCGCGACTCAACCCCCAACTCATCCCACACCGACTCCGCCAAGTGGAACGTCGCATTCGCCGCCGGGATCCCACAGTAGATCGCGCTCTGCATCAGCACTTCCTTGATCTCGGCACGGGTCACGCCATTGCTGGCGGCGGCGCGCAGGTGCAGCTTGAGTTCTTCGCTGCGGTTCATGCCGATCAGCATGGCAATGGTGATCAGGCTGCGGGTGTGTCGGGGCAAGCCGGGACGGGTCCAGATGTCACCCCAGGCGTGCCGGGTGATCATTTCCTGGAATTCACTGTTGAATTCGGTCAGGGCATTGAGGCTGCGATCGACATGGGCATCGCCCAGCACTTCACGGCGCACTTGCAGGCCTTCGGCATAACGTTGTTTCTCGTCCACGACAAATTCTCCGTATTCAAATCGATTACTTGTGGTGAGCGGGCTTGTCCCGCGCGGGGCTGCGGAGCAGCCCTAAAACCTGACAACTCCACGCTCATCTGAATAAGTGCGTCGCCTTCATTGGGGACGCTTCACGCCCCAGCGCGGGGCAAGCCCGCTCACCACAACAAGCTCCCTCGCCGCAGGTTTAATGCACCAGCAGAAACTCCAGCACGCGGTCGCTGAACGCCGTACCGGCCTGCACATTGGACAGGTGCGCCGCATAGAACTCGGCGTACTCGGCACCCTGCACATGGTTTTGGATAAAGTGACCGCCGGCCGGCGGTGTGACGACATCTTCAGTGCCGGCAATGACCAGGGTCGGGACTTTGATTGAAGCCAGTTGCTCACGGAAATCCGCATCACGCACCGCCGCACAGTTGGCGGCATAACCTTCGGGTGAAGTGACCGCCAGCATGTCGGTAATCTGCTTGGCCTGGTGCGGGTTGGCCGCCGCAAAGTCTGCGGTGAACCAGCGTGCAATCGATGCATCGCGCAGCGCCACCATCGCCGCCGCCCCATCACGCAGCACCATTTCAATGCGCGGGTTCCACACCTCGGGCGTGCCGATCTTGGCGGCGGTGTTGCACACCACCAGGCGCTGCAGACGCTGGCCAGCATGGATGCCCAGCCATTGGCCGATCAAGCCGCCCATGGACAGCCCACAGAAATGCGCGCGTTGGATATCCAGAGCATCCAGCAGCGCGATCACATCCTGACCGAGTTGCTCGATGCTGTAGGGGCCTGGAGTCACCAGGGACTTGCCATGGCCACGGGTATCGAAACGCAGCACGCGAAAATGTTGGGTGAAGACCGGGATCTGGATGTCCCACATGTGCAGGTCGGTGCCCAACGAGTTGGAGAGCACCAGCACGGGCGCACCCTCAGGCCCGTCCAATTGGTAATGCAGTTCGCCCTCGGCGAGTTGTACAAATGCCACGATGGTCTCCTCAAGCAAAGTGTTCGGCTACGGCGCGGGTGACCCAGGTGTGGGCCTGGCCCAGGTAGTGGGCGGGATCAAGCAAACGGTCCAATTCAGTTGCAGACAACTCGGCGGTGACCTGTGGCTCATCCGCCAGTACCGCCCGCAGGTGAAGCCCCTCTGCAACGGCACGCTTGCAGCATCGCTCCAGCAGATGGTGCGCGGTTTCGCGGCCCAGGCGCTGGGCAAGCACGATGCTGACGGCTTCGGCCAATACCAGGCCTTGGGTCAGGTCGAGGTTTTGTGCCATGCGCTGCGGGTCGACTTCCAAGCCTTCGCTCACCAGCAACGCCTGTTGCAACGCCCCGGACACCAAGCGGCAGATTTCCGGCAGGGTTTCCCATTCGGCATGCCACAGGCCCAGGCTGCGTTCGTGCTCCTGGGGCATGGCGCTGAACATCGTCGAGACCAGGCCCGGCACGCGGGTAGCGGCGCTGATCAGCACCGCCGCGCCCACCGGGTTGCGCTTGTGCGGCATGGTGGACGAACCACCCTTGCCTGGTGCGGACGGTTCAAAAACCTCGGCGGCTTCGGTCTGCATCAACAAGCTGATATCACGGCCCAGCTTGCCCAGGCTGCCGGCGATCAGGCCGAGCACGCTGGCGAACTCTACCAAGCGATCCCGTTGGGTGTGCCAGGGTTGTTCGGGCAAGGTCAGTTGCAACTCAGCCGCCAGCGCTTCGGCCACCGGCATGGCCTGTTCGCCAAGCGCTGCCAAGGTTCCGGATGCACCACCGAATTGCAGTACCAGCAAACGCGGTTTCAGCTGCGCCAGACGCTGGCGATTGCGGGTGACAGCGCCCAGCCAACCGGCGATTTTCATTCCCAGGGTGACCGGCGTCGCATGCTGCAACCAGGTACGCCCGGCCAATGGCACGCCGGCATAGCGCTGGGCCTGGGCGGCAAGAATGTCGCCCAGACGCACCAAATCCGCCTCGATCAACCCCACCGCCCGCTGCAGTTGCAGCACCAGGCCGGTGTCCATCACATCCTGGCTGGTCGCGCCCAGATGCACGTAGCGCTCGGCCCCGGCATCTTCACTGGCAATCAACTTGCCCAGCGCCTTCACCAGCGGAATCGCCGAATTCCCCGCCGTGGCAATCGCCACGCCGAGGGCATCCACGTCGTACAACGACGCCAGGCAGGCCTGGGCAATCGGTGCGACGGCGGCCTGGGGAATCAAGCCGACCTGGGCCTGGGCCCGGGCCAAGCCCGCTTCAAAATCCAGCATGCCCTGCAAGCGTCCCTGATCGCAGAACACCTCGGCCATGCTGCCCGCCGTGAAGTAAGCGTCGAACAGTTGATTGCTCGTGCGCAGCGTCATAACGCGTCCCTTATAGATCGTGGTGCAAGTACTCTGCCTGTTTCGGCAGGCGCAAGCTGAACAGGAAGGCCACCGCCATCATGCCGGTGACGTACCAGTAGAAGGTGTTTTCCATGCCCATGGATTTGAGGCCCAGGGCCACGTATTCCGCCGAACCACCGAAGATCGCGTTGGCCACTGCATAGGCCAGGCCGACACCCAGGGCACGCACGTGAGGCGGGAACATTTCCGCCTTCACCAGGCCACTGATCGAGGTGTAGAAGCTGACAATGGCCAAGGCCAGGGAAATCAGCACAAAGGCCAGGAACGGGTTGGTCACGGTTTTCAGGGTCAGCAGGATCGGCACGGTGCACAGCGTGCCAAGGGCGCCGAACCAAAGCATAGAGTTACGACGGCCGATCTTGTCCGAGAGCATGCCGAACAGCGGCTGCATGCACATGTACACGAACAGCGCGCCGGTCATGATGTAGCTGGCAGTCTTGGCGTGCATCCCGGCCGTGTTCACCAGGTATTTCTGCATGTAAGTGGTAAAGGTGTAGAAAATCAGCGAGCCGCCGGCGGTGTAGCCGAGCACGGTGATAAACGCCGCCTTATGGTTGCGGAACAACGCGGCCACGCTACCGGCGTCCTTGTCCTGGCGCATTTCCTTGCTGGTGGTTTCCTTGAGGGTGCGACGCAGCAACAGGGAGATCACCGCCGCAATGGCGCCGATCACGAACGGAATCCGCCAGCCCCAGGCGCGCAATTCTTCTTCGGTGAGGATCTGTTGCAGGATCACCACCACCAGCACCGCCAGCAGTTGCCCGCCGATCAGCGTCACGTACTGGAACGACGCGAAGAAACCGCGCTGGCCCTTGAGCGCGACTTCACTCATGTAGGTCGCGGTGGTGCCGTATTCGCCACCCACCGACAAGCCCTGGAACAGGCGCGCCACCAACAGCAACGCCGGGGCCCAGGCGCCGATGTCTTTATAGGTGGGCAGGAAGGCGATGACCAGGGAACCGGCGCACATCATCAGCACCGAGATCATCATCGAATTCTTGCGCCCGTGCTTGTCGGCGACCCGGCCAAACAGCCAGCCGCCGATAGGGCGCATCAGGAAGCCCGCGGCGAACACACCGGCGGTGTTGAGCAGTTGGACCGTAGGGTCGTCCGACGGGAAGAACGCCGGGGCAAAGTAAATGGCGCAGAAGGCATAGACGTAGAAGTCGAACCATTCGACGAGGTTGCCGGAGGACGCCCCGACGATCGCAAAAATCCGTTTGCTGCGTTCTTCTCCGGTGTAGTGACTCGTTGTTGTTGTCATGTTTTTTCACTCAGTGGGAACGTGTGTAGCCTAGACATACTTTGCAACAACCATGTTCCGCAAGAAAACTTTTGGGTAGGTGGTGCCTGAACCGGCCTCATCGGGGGCAAGCCCCCTCCCACATTTGATAGGCGGTGCGGTCAACATGTGGGAGGGGGCTTGCCCCCGATGGGGCCCTAAAAAACCACTCAATAATCGAAGAACACCGTTTCCTTATCTGTCCCCTGCAAAATCACATTCCACTGATACACCCCCGCCGCATCCTGTTGGGCGATCAAGGTGCCACGACGCTCCGAGGGCACACACGCCAGCAACGGGTCATCCCCATTCAACGCCTCGCCCTCGAAATAGATCCGCGTGAGCAAGTGCTTCACCAAGCCACGGGCAAACACCAGCACCACCAAATGCGGCGCTTGGGTCGTGCCTTTCAGGCCAGGAACCGCACCCGGCTTGATGGTGGTAAAGCGAAACCGCCCTTCGGCATCCACCGGCACCCGGCCGAAACCTTCGAAGTTCGGGTCGACGGCTTTGTCCTGCTCATCTTCCGGATGGTCATATTTGCCGGCGGCATTGGCCTGCCAGACTTCGAGCATGGCGTCGTTGACGACATCGCCATTGCCGTCCACCACCTGCCCGCTGATCGCCACACGCTCGCCAAGGGTGGCGGCCACGGTGAGGTCTTCGCGGTTCAGCCAGGTCAGGCCGATGTGGTAATACGGCCCGACGGTGTGGGACGTGGTCGCGTTGAGTGTCATCTCATTTCTCCATCGGCGTGGCGTCGCGGCCGCGCAGGACGATGTCCCAGCGGTAGCCGAGGGCATAGGAAGGAATGGTTTTTTCCAGGTCGAAGCTGGCGATCAAACGTTGCTTGGCCGAAGTGTCCGGCACGCAGTTGTAGATCGGGTCGTATTCCAGCAGCGGGTCGCCGGGGAAGTACATCTGCGTGACCAGCCGCGTCAGCACGCTCGGGCCGAACAGCGAAAAGTGGATATGCGCCGGGCGCCACGCGTTGTGGTGGTTGCCCCACGGATAGGCGCCGGGCTTGATGGTCTGGAACTGGTACCAGCCCTCGGCGTCGGTGACGGTGCGGCCGGTACCGGTGAAGTTCGGGTCCAGTGGCGCATCGTGCAGGTCGCGCTTGTGGTTGTAGCGACCGGCGGCGTTGGCCTGCCAGATTTCCACCAGAATGCCCGGCACCGGCAGGCCGTTTTCGTCGAGCACGCGACCATGAATGATGATGCGTTCGCCCTGGGGCTCGCCTTCATGCTGGGCCGTGAGGTCATTGTCCTTCTCGTTGACATGCTCGGCGCCGATGGTCGGACCGGTGATTTCCGACAAGGAATGGGGCAGGAACACCAACGGCTGGGACGGCGAACGCAGGTTCGTCGACTGGTAGGCCGGGTGCAGGTAATCAGGTTGAGTGCCCGCTTGCGGGCGCCGGTATCCAGGCTTGTCACTCATGGTGCAGTCCTCTCTTATTAGATGCGTTCAATCGCCAGGGCCAAGCCTTGGCCGACGCCCACGCACATGGTCGCCAGGCCTTTGCTGCCGCCGGTTTTTTCGAGTTGGTGCAGGGCCGTCAGCACCAGCCGCGCGCCGCTCATGCCCAGCGGGTGGCCGAGGGCGATGGCGCCGCCGTTCGGGTTGACCTGCGGCGCGTCGTCGGCAATGCCCAGTTCACGCAGTACAGCCAGGCCTTGGCTGGCGAAGGCCTCGTTGAGTTCGATCACATCGAAATCGGTCACGGCCAGGCCAAGACGCTCGACCAGCTTGCGCACGGCCGGCACCGGGCCAATGCCCATCACACGCGGCGCGACACCAGCGCTGGCCATGCCCAATACGCGGGCGCGGGCGGTCAGGCCATGTTTCTTGACCGCTTCGGCGGAGGCCAGGATCAGCGCCGCCGCACCGTCGTTCACGCCCGAGGCGTTGCCAGCGGTGACGGTTTTGTCCGGGCCGTTGACCGGCTTGAGCTTGGCCAGGGCTTCCAGGGTGGTGTCGCGTGGATGCTCGTCGTGCTCCACCACAGTTTCGCCTTTTTTATGCGCAACCCGCACCGGCACGATCTCTTCGGCGAAAAAGCCGGCGGCTTGTGCAGCAGCGGTACGTTGCTGGCTGCGCAGGGCAAAAGCGTCTTGGTCGGCGCGGGACACCTTGTAGTCGTCGGCCACATTGTCGGCCGTCTGCGGCATTGCATCCACGCCGTACTGGGCCTTCATCAACGGGTTGATAAAGCGCCAGCCGATGGTGGTGTCTTCCAGCTTCATGTTGCGCGAGAACGCCGCGTCGGCCTTGCCCATCACGAACGGCGCGCGGGACATCGACTCGACGCCACCGGCAATCGCCAGCTCCATTTCACCGCTGGCAATCGCGCGGAAGGCGGTGCCGATCGCGTCCATGCCCGAGGCGCACAAACGGTTGAGGGTCACACCCGGAATGCTCTCCGGCAGGCCCGCCAGCAACAGCGCCATGCGCGCCACGTTGCGGTTGTCTTCACCGGCCTGGTTGGCGCAGCCGAGGAACACTTCATCGACGGCAGTCCAATCCACCGAAGGGTTGCGCTCGATCAACGCCTTGATCGGCAGCGCTGCCAGGTCATCGGCACGCACGGTGGACAAGCCCCCGCCGAAACGACCGATGGGGGTACGGATGGCATCACAGATAAATACATCGCGCATCAGGCTTCTCCAGGCGCTTGGCCATGGGCGGCCGCGGTACGTGCTTCAAGGTCACGCAGGGCGGTCAGCTCCACATCAGTCGGTTCGGCGGTGGTGTCGACCTGGTCGGCAAAACGGATCGCCCAACCGGTGGCGGCCACCACTTGCTCACGGGTCACCCCAGGGTGCAGCGCAGTGACCACAAATTCATGGGTGCCCTCTTCCGGCTCCATGATGCACAGGTCAGTAATAATCCCTACAGGACCGGCGCCCGGCAGGCCCAGGCGTTTACGCGAGTCACCTCCTTCGCCATGGCCGACCGAGGTGATGAAGTCGAGCTTGTCGACAAACGAACGCGCCGACTGTTTAAGGATGATCAGCACGCTCTTGGCCGAACCAGCAATTTCCGGCGCGCCACCGGCACCCGGCAGGCGCACTTTAGGCTGGTGATAGTCACCGACCACGGTGGTGTTGATGTTGCCGAAACGGTCGACCTGGGCTGCGCCGAGAAAGCCCACATCGATGCGTCCGCCTTGCAGCCAATAGCGAAAGATCTCACCGGTCGGTACGACGGTGTCGGCGGTTTCCGCCAGTTCGCCATCACCGATGGACAGCGGCAGTACCGACGGTTTGGCGCCAATCGGACCGGACTCGTAGATCAGCACCACATCCGGCGACGAGGTCAGGCGCGCCAGGTTGGCCGCCTTCGACGGCAGGCCGATGCCGACGAAGCACACGGAGCCATTCTTGAGGCGGCGCGCGGCGGCGACGGTCATCATTTCATTGGTCGAGTAAGCCATTACTTGGCCTCCTGCGCGGTGGCCAGTCTGGCCTGGAATTCGGTGAAATCGGCGGTGCCGTGGATGTATTCATCGATCCAGGCAGTAAAGGTCCCACGGTCGCGGGCGATCGGGTCCCACGCCTGGTAGAAGCGGTTATCACGCTCGTTGTAGCCGTGGGCGTAGGACGGGTGCGCGCCACCCGGCACATGACACACCGCCGTCAGCGCCCAGGTCGGCAGTACGCAACTGTTCATCGGCGCATTCAGGTCATCGACGATTTCTTCGACGGTGACGATGCAACGCTTGGCCGCCAGAGCCGCCTCTTTCTGCACACCGAGGATGCCCCACAACAACACGTTGCCCTTGCGATCAGCCTTTTGCGCATGGATCACGGTGACGTCCGGACGCACCGACGGCACCGCCGCCAGCACTTCGCCAGTGAATGGGCAGGTCACGGTCTTGATCAGCGGGTTGACCTTAGGCAAGTCGGAACCAGCGTAGGCACGCAATACTGCGAACGGCAGGCCCGAGGCACCGGCGACGTAGGCATTGGCCAGGTCGGCGTGGCTGTGTTCTTCGATTTCCAGCGGTTGCGGCCATTGCTTCTCGACCGCGTCGCGCAGGCGATGCAAGGAGCCCACACCCGGGTTGCCGCCCCAGGAGAAAATCAGCTTGCGGGCGCAACCGGCACCGATCAACTGGTCGTAGATCAGGTCAGGTGTCATGCGCACCAGCGTCAGGTCTTTCTTGCCCTGACGAATGATTTCATGACCCGCTGCCGTAGGGATCAGATGGGTGAAGCCTTCCAGCGCGACGGTGTCGCCGTCGTTCACAAATTGCTTCACCGCGTCACGCAGCGCGAGGATTTCAGCCATGGGGTTCGGGCTCCCGGTATGGATCGAAAAAGGCGCTGAGGTGGCGCCGAAGTGCTTGAAGATTAAGCCGGGGAAATGGGCCAAACAATCCGATAATCGACTCAGCGTTCGATTATCGAACGGATTGTTGCCTAGCTAATAATCTGGAGGAATGCGGTCAATGTGGGAGCCGGCTTGCCTGCGATGGCATCGCCGCAGTGTCACTTGCATACCGAGTCGCCTGCATCGCAGGCAAGCCAGCTCCCACCGGAAAAGCGGCCATGATCAGGTAGCGTCGGCGTGGCTGACCATTCCTTTGATAACGACAGCGGCCGTGGCCAATGCGGCAGGAATCACCAGGGCGGTGAGCACTTGCTCGAAGTTCCAGCCCAGGCCCAGCAAGGTCGCGCCCATCCAGGCACCGAGGATCGCACCGAAGCGGCCAATGCCGAGCATCCACGACACGCCAGTGGCGCGACCTTGGGTCGGGTAGAAACGTGCGGCCAGAGACGGCATTGCCGACTGCGCACCGTTGACGCACATCCCGGCAACCAGCACCAGGGTTGCCAGCAGCGTGATATTGCCCAGGCTCTGCCCTACCGCGTAGGCAAACACCCCGGCCAGCAGGTAGAAGATGCCGATGACCTTGTGCGGATTGAACCGGTCCATCGCCCAGCCCACGCCCACCGCGCTCAACACACCACCAAACTGGAACAACGCACCGATAAACGCGGCCTGTTCCAGGCTGGCGCCGCTGTCACGCATCAGGGTCGGCAACCAACTGGTGAGCAGGTAGACGATCACCAGGCCCATGAAGTAGGTGAGCCAGAGCAGCAACGTGCCGGCGCTGTAGGTACCGGAGAAGATCACCGCAAACACGTTGCGCGCCTTGACGGTTTTTTGCTCGGGCACGCTGAAATGGGTGGCTTGGGCGACGATGCTGGGTTCGATGGGCGAGAGGGTTTTGCGCACCTTGTCGGTGCCCCGGTTACGCACCACCAGGTAGCGTGCCGACTCCGGCAGCCACAGCATCAGCACCACTACCAGAATCAATGGCAGGATGCCGCCGATCAGCAACAAGGCATGCCAGCCGAACGCCGGGATCAACTTGGCCGAGATAAACCCGCCACCCGCCATGCCCAGGTTGAAGCCGCAAAACATGCTGGTCACCAGCAATGACTTGTGGCGTTCCGGTGTGTATTCGGACAGCAGCGTCGTGGCGTTCGGCATGCCGGCGCCCAGGCCCAATCCCGTGAGAAAACGCAGCACCAGCAATTGATCGACGTTGCTGCTGTAGGCGGACGCCAGGCTGAACGCGCCAAACACCAGCACTGCGCCCACCAGCACCACTTTACGGCCGAAGCGGTCGGCCAACGGGCCGGAACCCAAGGCGCCAAACACCATGCCGATCAACGCAGCGCTCATCACCGGGCCGAGGCTGGCGCGGTCGATGCCCCAGTCCTGGGACAGCGCCGGTGCGATGAAACCCATGGCGGCAGTGTCGAGGCCATCGAGGAAAACGATCAGGAAGCACAGGATCACCACGCGCCACTGATAACGTGACAGTGGCTGGGCGTTAATGAAGGACTGGACGTCCAACGTGGAACCGACAGAAGGCTGATTCATTGTTTTTATTTCCACACCGATGGCGGGCTGACGACCTGGGGTCGTCGTTATTATTGGGGCGCTTCAACAGCGCTGCCGCACAGTAATAAGTCGCAGGAAAGACCGTCAATTGAGCAAACCGGGATCTGTGCGGTGACCGAACAGCTTAAGCGAACAGCTGCGCGCTCAACTCACGGCTGGCGCTGAGCATGCTCGGCAGGAAGCGCTGTTCCAACTCACTGCGGCTGACGCGTCCGGCGTGGGTGCTGACGTTCAGCGCGGCCAGCACCTGGCCCGAGGCGTCATACACCGGCACCGCGATGGAACGCAGGCCTTGCTCCAACTCTTGGTCGACGATGCACCAGCCTTGCTGACGCACTTGTTGCAGGCATTCGAACAGCGCTGCGGGGGTGGTCAAGGTGCGGCTGGTCTTGGTTTGCAGGTCGGCGTGGTCGAGGTAATCCTGCAGCGAGGCGTCGTCCAGCGCTGCAAGCAGGATGCGGCCCATGGAGGTGCAATAGGCTGGCAGGCGGCCGCCCACCGACAGGTCCACGGAAATCAGGCGCTGGGTGGTGGCCGAGCGGGCGATGTAGAGGATGTCGTCGCCTTCAAGGGTGGCCATGTTGCAGGCTTCGTGGAGCTGCTCGCTCATGCGGTCCAGGTAGGGCTGGGCCGACACGGCCAACGGTGTGGACGACAAATAGGCATGGCCAAGGGTCAGCACCTTGGGCAGCAACGAATAGGTACGCCCGTCCGTAGTGGCATAGCCGAGTTTGATCAAAGTGTGCAGACAACGGCGCACGGCGGCGCGAGGGATTTCCGTGCGGTGGCTGATCTGGGCGATGGTGAGGTGACGCTTGCGCTCCTGGAACGCCTGCACCACGGCCAGGCCGCGAGCCAGGGAAGTCATGAAGTCCGGATCACCGGTAAACGCCTGGATACGCTTGGCCGGAGAGGCAACGATCGGCGGCGCCACTGACGCGAAAGAGTTGCGCAATTGATCGTTCATGTCGGGGATCCTTTCTCTTATTGTCGACCGCAGGGGAGGTTCGGCTGCTATTACAAGCCGCGTCAGCCGGGATGCACAAGGCAGCGCCGAGAACATTGTGCGATTATCGGACGATCATTCGATTATCGCAATTTGCCGGTGAGCCCCGTAAGCCTGGCCGTAGGATTGATTGAAATTAAGCGGTCCTTATTAGTCTGCAAAGTTGGGCGGATTTTATGACGTCAGAATTCACGCAATTACCGGCACGCCCGTGTAACAAAACCCTCACACAAAGTTGACGGTTTTTAACTTTAAGCTGATAGTGTTATTCAAAGGCGCCGCTATAATGCAGGCTATGTGCAGGCTCGCCTGGTTTGTTTATCTGGAAAGGACCGCCAGATAAGATGCACCCACTGTGCAGGGTCGATCGCGATTACCTGCCTCGAATGCACCACTAACAAGTGACCGCCCGCTCCCATTCCAAACTTGAACGTTTCTACGCTCCAACTTGGAACACGCCGAGCACGCATTCCGGCAAAACGCTGCAACGAATTTACACTCAACTCAATTAGGTAACGATGTGACGAAAGATGAACTGCGCGCGGAACTTGAGCGCCAGGAGCAACGTTACAAGGACGTTTACGGCGGAGAAGTCACCACTTACGCCGCCCAACCTGAACCTGAACGCAAACCATGGCGCAAGCGAGCCAGCCTGCTCGACCAGGCATTTGCCCAGGAAATCCAAAAGATTGAACAAGAGCTGAAAACCGAAGAGCCATAAGCGATCCGGTTCGAGCCTCAAGGTTTTGCCTCGGCTGCTGGCATATAGCTAGCAGCCGGCAACCTTGAATCCCACCACCACGGTAAAATTTCATACAAATGTTTCAGGCGTGACGTTTTTGTGACAAAACCCCGCCTTGTGGCCCCTCTGCTTTATAAATCAAAGACTTGCCAAAGCCCCGAAAACCCTGGGATGCACGCCTTTCCCGGTGTTTTTTTCGGTGAAGATTGTTACCGATGAGCAGCTAGTGCATCGATTACTGAGGTTTTCTGGCATAATCGCGCCCCCTTACGACCGGGTCAGAAAACCTTCATGATCGATTTATTCAGCGGACTGGATGCTTGGGTTCTCGTGAGCCTGTTGCTCGCCCTGGCCTTTGTCCTCGCCTTCGAGTTCATCAATGGCTTTCATGACACCGCTAACGCGGTGGCCACAGTCATCTATACCAAAGCCATGCCGCCGCACCTGGCCGTGTTCTTCTCCGGGGTGTTCAATTTCCTCGGCGTGTTGCTCGGCGGTGTCGGTGTCGCCTACGCCATCGTGCACTTGCTGCCGGTGGAGTTGCTGATCAATGTGAACACCGGCCACGGCTTGGCAATGGTCTTCTCTTTATTGGCGGCGGCGATCACCTGGAACCTGGGCACCTGGTACTTCGGTATCCCGGCTTCCAGCTCCCACACCCTGATCGGCTCGATCCTCGGTGTCGGCCTGGCCAATGCCTTGATCAACGACATCCCCCTGGCTGACGGCGTGAACTGGCAGAAGGCGATCGATATCGGCGCCTCCCTGGTGTTCTCACCAATGGCCGGCTTCCTGGTCGCAGCCCTGGTGCTGATCGGCCTGAAGTGGTGGCGCCCGCTGTCGAAGATGCACAAGACCCCGGACCAGCGCCGCAAGCTCGACGACAAGAAACACCCGCCGTTCTGGAACCGCCTGGTGCTGGTGATTTCCGCCATGGCCGTGAGTTTCGTGCACGGCTCCAACGACGGCCAGAAAGGCATCGGCCTGATCATGCTCGTGCTGATCGGTATCGTGCCGGCGCAGTTCGTCCTTGACCTGGGCAGTACCACTTACCAGATCGAACGTACCCGCGATGCGACCGTGCATTTGAGCCAGTTCTACCAGCGCAACAACGCCACGCTCGGCGAGTTCCTGGCCCTGGGCAAAAGCGTGAAGAACGATCTGCCAGGCAAGTTCCAGTGCAACCCACAGCAGACCGAGCCGACCATCAACGCGCTGGTCGACACCTTGAAAGGCGTGTCCGACTATCATTCGCTGACTTCTGACCAGCGTATTGAAGTGCGTCGCTATTTGCTCTGCCTGGATGACACCGCAAAGAAAGTCGGCAAGCTGCCAGGCCTGGATGCGCGTGAGAAGTCCGACCTCGACAAGCTGCGCAAAGACCTGACCGCCACCACGGAGTACGCCCCGTTCTGGGTGATCCTCGCCGTTGCACTGGCCTTGGGCCTGGGCACCATGGTGGGCTGGAAGCGTGTGGTACTGACCATCGGCGAGAAGATCGGCAAGCAAGGCATGACCTATGCCCAGGGCATGTCGGCACAGATCACCACCGCGACCATGATTGGCTTTGCCAACATCTTCGCGCTGCCGGTGTCGACCACCCACGTGCTGTCTTCCGGCGTGGCCGGCACCATGGTCGCGAACAAAAGCGGCCTTCAAGGCGGCACCGTGAAAACCATCCTGATGGCCTGGGTGCTGACCCTGCCGGCGACGGTAGGCTTGTCGGCCGGGTTGTTCTGGTTGGCGTCGAAGGCGCTGGGTAGTTGATAACCCTGCCGCAATAAAAAAGGTGCGATCCGCGAGGGTCGCACCTTTTTTTATATTCGTATTTCTGTAGAAACCGACTCAAATAGCAGGCAAAAAAAAGGGCGACCGAAGTCGCCCAAAATGCCTTGCGTGCTCATGTAATCTGGAAAAACCTAGGGTTTTTTACGCTTGTTCGCGTCTTTCCAGATAAAAATTCCAAACCCTACAAAAAACAGCACCATGAGGCTTACAGTCAGCACTCCGGCAAACACCACATTATCGATAAACATGACCGGCCTCCTGTGCTTGCCCTGTTGCGATAGGGCTAAGTTAATGGAGAAGGCGAATTGGAAAATTGACGGGGATCAATGTCGCCCGCGACGGGGCGTAAAGAAGGGCAATAACTGACCTGCATCAAGGGATGCAGGTTGTTTCAACGCTTTTTCGGTTTGTTCTTCGGCTTTTTCTTCACTTTGCCGAGTGGCATCGCTTGTTCAAATGCCTGGCGCACTTCATTCAGGCGCTTGTCATTGAGGTCATGCACACGCTTGGCGCGTTCGGCATTCAGGTCGATCAGCTTGTCGTCTTCACTCATGGCTTGGCTTACGCTGTGGAAGGGAATGGCTCAATAATGCGGCCTCCCCCGCTCAACGGCAAATCAGCGGGCGACAAAAGGCAGGGCATCGCCCAAAATCGAGGCCTTTCCCCGAACCCGGAGACGCTCTCAGGTGGCACTGCACAAGGACCTTCCACCATTGCTGGCACTGCGTGCCTTCGAAGCCGTGGCGCGGCATTTGAGTTTTATCAAGGCTGCCGGCGAGTTGTCGGTAACCCAGAGCGCTCTCAGTCATCAGGTGCAGAAACTTGAGCAGCATCTAGGCAAACCGCTGTTCATCCGACGCACCCGCGCGATCGATCTGACCACCGAAGGCCAACAGTACTACGACGAAATCCGCCCTGCCCTCGTTGCCATCGCCGCCGCCACGCGTGCCCAGCGGGTTGCCCCCAGCTCCACCGTATTGCGCGTCGGTTTACTGGCATCTTTCGCCACGCTGTGGCTGGCGCCGCGTTTGGCGGATTTTCTCAACCGTTACCCGCATATCCAGGTGGAGTTGTTGCCGGCGATTCAGTTGGCAGATGTCGCGGGCGCCGAGGTCGACCTGGCCATCCGCTACGGCAAGGGTGATTGGCCCGATGTCCAGGCCACGCGACTCATGCCCGAGGTTATCTCCCCGGTGTGCAGCCCGTCATTCAAGGCACGCCAGGACAGTCCGTTGCTGATGGCCACTTCGCACCGCCCTTTTGAATGGACCGACTGGTCTGCGCACTACCAGGTCGACCTCACCCACCATCCCCGCGTAATGCTGCACGACTACAACATCGTGGTCGAAGCCGCCGTCGCCGGACAAGGCATCGCCATGGGCCGCCATCGCCTGATCGAGCGTCGATTACAGGACGGCAGCCTGGTGGAAGCTTTCGACTGGCCGCCCTATCACAGCGACATCGGCTACTGGCTCATCGCGCCCGAAGGCCCCGCCACTGAAGCCACCGCGTGTTTCAGCCAGTGGCTGAAGGAAGCCTGCGCCGACGCGTGAGCTATTTCGATACATCGCGTGAGATCTATCCGTTTGTCGCCCCTCGATGCAGCCAACATGCTGAAACCTCCTGAACCCAGAG
This sequence comes from Pseudomonas sp. MYb541, assembly GCF_037479595.1. Lineage (NCBI taxonomy): Bacteria > Pseudomonadati > Pseudomonadota > Gammaproteobacteria > Pseudomonadales > Pseudomonadaceae > Pseudomonas > Pseudomonas sp. MYb541. The sequence continues at coordinate 42,658 of NZ_JBBGYS010000050.1, forward strand.
GATTCATCATGAGCGACTCCATCCGCGAACGCGTGCAAGCCCTTGGCCTCACGCTGCCTACCCCCAGCCAGCCAATTGCCAACTACATCAACCACGTCATCAGCCAAAACCACCTGTTCGTTTCCGGGCAAATTCCCCTGGTCGATGGCAAACCCGCCTACGTCGGTCGCTTGGGCGAATCCCTCAGCGATGAAGAAGGCGCACAAGCGGCGGAATTGGCGGCTTTGGGCCTGCTGGGGCAATTGAGCAATGCCTTGAATGATGACCTATCGCGCCTGGTGCGCACCGTGCGCCTGGGGGTATTCATCGCCAGCAGCGCTGATTTCAAGCAACAGAGCGTGGTCGCCAACGGTGCCTCCAACCTGCTGGTCAACGCCCTTGGCGAACAAGGCCGACATGTGCGCACCGCCGTGGGCGTCTCCAGCCTGCCGGCCGGCGTAGCCGTGGAGGTGGATGCCCTTTTCGAGTTACGCCCGTGAGCCCGCTCGAAGTCCAGCAGCTGCGGGACGACACGCCGGGCTGCCAATCCGGCATCGTGCACTTCAACCCTGCCGGCGCATCCCTGCCCAGCCAGGCGACCCTCGATGCAATCATTGAGCAACTGCAACGCGAAGCTCGCGACGGCCCGATGGAAGCCGGCGAACATGGCGCGGTGCTGGTGGAAAAAGCCCGCCGCGCCGCCGCGCAACTGCTCAATGCACCCGCCGCCTCGATCGCCTTTGCCGGCAGCGGCTCGACTGCCTGGAGCCTGGCGTTCCAGGCATTGGGGCCTTGGCAGCCGGGCGATCGCATTCTGGTGGGCCGCCATGAATGGGGCGGCAACCTGGCCAGCATGGAGCTGGCAGTGCAGGCCGGTGCCCGAGTAGAAACCATCCCTTGCGATGAGACCGGCGCGGTCTGCCCGCTGGTGCTGGAATCGATGATCGATGCACACGTCAAGCTGATCGACCTCACCTGGCTCCCAGCCAATGGCGGCCTGATCAACCCCGCCCAAGCCATCGGTGAAGTGGCCAGGCGTCACGCTATCCCCTACTTCATCGACGCAGGGCAAGCCGTCGGCCAAGTGCCCGTGGATGTTCAAGCGTTGCAGTGCGACGTGCTCAAGTCGGCCGGACGCAAACACCTGCGTGGCCCACGGGGCACCGCGTTGTTGTATGTGCGACCGGACTTTCTTGAACGCTTGAGCCCGGCCCAGCGCGACGTGTTTTCAGCGCCATGGACCGCCCAGGGTTTCGATCTGCGCAATGACGCCCGGCGCTTTGAGACCAGCGAGACCTCCTTCGCCTTGCTCGCAGGCCTAGGCAATGCGCTACAGGAGATGAATCGCCTGGGCATCGAGCGCGTCTGGGAAAGGGTGTCGCAAACCGCTGAGCGAATCCGCGACGAATTGCGTGGGATTGCAGGCATTACCCTGCATGACCTGGGCACGCAGCAATCAGGCTTGATCGCCTTCAACCTGGCCGGCTGGGATGCATTCGAACTGAAGCGGCGCCTGGGCCTGAAGCGCATCAATATCGGCGCCAACGGCGTGGCCTACACGCCATTGGATATGCAGGCACGGGGCCTGGAAAGCGTGGCGCGGATCTCGGTCAGCCCGCTCAACACCGAGCACGATATCGAGTTGCTGATGGCCGCGCTGCGCGAGTTGCGCGACTAAACCTCGACGTCCACCCACAAGCCCTGGCGCGGGGCATCTTCGATCAGCGGCACCACCGGCACGGTGTTGTCGGCGTTGAGCACATCCCCCGGAATGGCCAGGTGCTGCTCCGGGTCTTCATCGGCTTCACGCCGGCGTTTCTGTTGTTCCTGCTGACGGCGTTGTTCTTCGCGCAGCAAAAAGGCCGACGTCTCGGCGTCGCCCTTTTTCAGGTCGATGGTGCTCTCGTTGGAGCCCGGTTGAACTGGCACCACGGGCGGGATATCCGGCTTCTGTCGCACCGGATCGAGTTGTGACGTCACCGGCACAACGCTGACGGGCAGCATGGGTGGCAGCATAGTGATTATTCTCCTGATCAACAGGCTGTCGGCGGGTTGCAGGGCGACTTGAGCACAGGGTTGCCAACCTGTGACCCAGTCGACACTCCCAAGTGCCCGCCACCCGTCGATTCGGCTTCCGGCCCCCCACGCAAACGGAGTAGTTTTTGTCAGAGTCCTTGGGCGTGGGGGCTTGTTCCGTTAAGATAGTCGGCTTTTTCACGGCGGGAGTCAGGCAGCATGGCGCAGCAGTATCAACCGGGGCAACGCTGGATTAGTGACAGCGAAGCAGAGCTGGGGTTAGGCACCGTTCTGGCACAGGACGGCCGCTTGTTGACCGTGCTCTATCCGGCCACTGGCGACACCCGCCAGTATGCGCTACGGAATGCGCCCCTCACTCGCGTGAGGTTTTCGCCGGGTGACAGCATCACCCACTTCGAAGGCTGGAAAATGACCGTACAGGAAGTCGACGACGTCGACGGCCTGCTGGTGTATCACGGCCTCAATGGGCAGAACGAGCAGGTCACCCTGCCGGAAACCCAGCTCTCCAACTTCATCCAGTTCCGCCTGGCCAGCGACCGTCTGTTCGCCGGGCAGATCGACCCGCTGGCCTGGTTCTCGCTGCGTTACCACACGCTGGAACACACCAGCCGCCAGTTGCAGTCCTCGCTGTGGGGCCTGGGTGGCGTGCGTGCGCAACCTATTGCTCACCAACTGCATATCGCCCGCGAAGTCGCTGACCGTATCGCGCCTCGGGTACTGCTGGCTGACGAAGTGGGCCTGGGCAAGACCATCGAAGCCGGCCTGGTGATCCATCGCCAATTGCTGTCGGGTCGCGCCAACCGCGTGCTGATCCTGGTCCCGGAAAACCTTCAACACCAGTGGCTGGTGGAAATGCGCCGCCGCTTCAACCTGCAAGTTGCCCTGTTTGACGAAGAACGCTTCATCGAAAGTGATGCCACCAACCCGTTCGAAGACACACAGCTTGCGCTGGTAGCCCTGGAGTGGCTGGTGGACGACGAGAAGGCCCAGGACGCACTGTTCGCCGCCGGCTGGGACTTGCTCGTGGTCGACGAAGCCCACCACCTGGTATGGCACGAAGAAAAGGCCAGCCCTGAATACGCACTGGTCGAACAACTGGCCGAAGTGATTCCTGGCGTACTGCTGCTCACCGCCACCCCGGAGCAATTGGGCCAGGACAGCCACTTCGCACGCCTGCGCCTGCTCGACCCGAACCGCTTCCACGACCTTGCGGCCTTCCGCTCCGAAAGCGAGAACTATCGCCCGGTCGCCGAAGCCGTGCAGGAGCTGCTGGACAAGGGGCGTCTCTCCCCTGCCGCACATAAGACTATCCAGGGTTTCCTCGGCAACGAAGGTGAAGCCCTGCTCACCGCCGTCAACGATGGCGACACCGAAGCCAGCGCACGCCTGGTGCGCGAGCTGCTCGACCGTCACGGCACTGGCCGCGTGCTGTTCCGCAACACCCGCGCCGCCGTGCAGGGTTTCCCGGAGCGCAAGCTGCACGCCTACCCGTTGCCAAACCCGGACGAATACCTCGAGTTGCCGCTGGGCGAGCACGCCGAGCTGTACCCGGAAGTCAGCTTCCAGTCGCAGCCGGACATTGAAGAAGAAAACCGCTGGTGGCGCTTCGACCCGCGCGTCGAGTGGCTGATCGACCAGCTGAAAATGCTCAAGCGCACCAAGGTCCTGGTGATCTGCGCCCACGCCGAAACCGCGATGGACCTGGAAGACGCGCTGCGCGTGCGCTCCGGTATTCCGGCCACGGTGTTCCACGAGGGTATGAACATCCTCGAACGTGACCGCGCCGCCGCCTACTTCGCTGATGAGGAGTTTGGCGCCCAGGTGCTGATCTGCTCGGAAATCGGCAGTGAAGGCCGCAACTTCCAGTTCTCCCACCACTTGGTGCTGTTCGACCTGCCGTCTCACCCCGACCTGCTGGAACAGCGGATCGGCCGTCTGGACCGGATCGGCCAGAAACACGTGATCGAACTGCACGTGCCGTACCTGGAAACCAGCCCGCAAGAGCGTCTGTTCCAGTGGTACCACGAAGCGCTGAACGCCTTCCTCAACACCTGCCCGACCGGCAACGCCTTGCAGCATCAGTTCGGCCCACGCCTGCTGCCGCTGCTGGAGAACGCCGACGACGGCGAGTGGCAAGCCCTGATCGACGAGGCCCGTGCCGAGCGCGAGCGTCTTGAAGAAGAGCTGCACACTGGTCGCGACCGCCTGCTGGAACTCAACTCCGGCGGCGCGGGTGAAGGTGATGCGCTGGTCGAGGACATCCTGGAGCAAGACGACCAGTTCGCCCTGCCGATCTACATGGAAACCCTGTTCGACGCGTTCGGCATCGACAGCGAAGACCATTCGGAAAACGCGCTGATCCTCAAGCCCAGCGAAAAGATGCTCGACGCCAGCTTCCCCCTGGGCGACGACGAAGGTGTGACCATCACCTACGACCGCAACCAGGCGCTGTCGCGCGAAGACATGCAGTTCATCACCTGGGAACACCCGATGGTGCAGGGCGGCATGGACCTGGTGCTGTCCGGCTCCATGGGCAACACCGCCGTGGCGCTGATCAAGAACAAGGCGCTGAAGCCGGGCACCGTGTTGCTGGAACTGCTCTATGTCAGCGAAGTGGTTGCCCCACGCTCGCTGCAACTGGGCCGCTACCTGCCGCCGGCCGCCCTGCGCTGCTTGCTGGATGCCAATGGCAACGACCTGTCGAGCCGTGTGTCATTCGTGACCCTCAACGACCAGTTGGAAAGCGTGCCACGAGCCAGCGCCAACAAGTTCATCCAGGCCCAGCGCGACCAGCTGACGCCACGGATCAACGCCGGTGAAGAGAAGATCACCCCGCAACATGCCGAGCGCGTGGCCGAGGCCAAGCGTCGCCTGGCGGCGGACACCGACGAAGAACTGGCGCGCCTGACCGCGTTGCAAGCGGTCAACCCGACCGTACGTGACAGTGAGTTGGTGGCCCTGCGTGCCCAGCGTGAGCAAGGTTTGGCCATGCTGGATAAGGCGGC